>NYZE01000068.1 GCA_002685965.1 Planctomycetota bacterium
GACGAGCCGGGCTGGAGCTTCCCTCACGCGACGGAGCTGGTGACGTGGGAGCCGCCGGTAATCGAGCGTTTCCACGCGTACCTGCGCGAGAAGGCAATGACGCCGGTACTGCTGGGTCGAGAGGGCTGGTCGGATGTCGCGCCCATCGGCATGCCGACACCGGAAGCACCGCTGGCCGAGCGGCGGCTGTGGTACCACACGGTGCGATTCTCCGATCTCGAGGAGGCGCGCACCTATGCGGTCGCGGCCCGCGCGGTGCGCGCGGAGTTGGGCGAAGAGGTGCTCGGATTTGTCAACTGGAACAATCCCGGCATCTTCCACTCCGACCTTCGCCCTTGGCGCGACTATGCGGTGTACTGCTCGAGCGACTGGTTCACGTTCTCCCGGGCGCGGGGCAACACGTGCCTGTGGCTGGGGCCGGGCGTGAGCGAAGGCGGCTACGGGTACCAGTCAACGTTCCGCATGTGGTCGATGGCGCTCAATCTACTGCGGTCAGCAGCGGATCAAGGCGTGGGGCGGTTCGGCGCCTACGTACATCACAACTTCATCCCCGACGAACGCGGCTATGAGGTGGCCCTGAGCATCATGGCGGTCGCCGGGCACGGCGGCAGCGGCTACGAGTCCTACGTTTGGGGCCCGCGTTACGCGTTCACCGAGTACATGTGGTCGGAGAAGTTCGGGCACTACGCGCCGGTGGCCGACGCCAACCGGCTCATCGGCCGCAGCGAATACCTGATGGTGAACGCCGAGGCGCCGAAGGCCGAGGTGGCCCTCCTGTGGCCTATCACGAGCCAGCTTTACGACCTCAACATGCGCGGCTACTGGACCTACAACCGCGACTACCTCGTGGAGATGGAGCACGTGTGGTTCGCGCTCAATCACCAGAACATCCCCGTCGCGTTCGTCGACGAGACGATGGTCCAGCAGGGGGAGCTCGCCAAGTACAGGCTCCTTTACGTCACGGGTCCCAACGTGGAGCGGAAGACGGCCGAGACCATCGCGGGTTGGGTCAGCGAGGGCGGCCATCTGTGGAGCTCCGCCGCGCCGGAGCGGCGCGACGAGCACAACGAATCAATGGACGTGCTGGACGTAGTGCTCGGCGTCGCCGCGCGCAGCGTACACAAGGAGCCGGGCGACTATTCACCTAAGGTCGGCCTTCGGAACATGAAGCCGCTCGGCACGATCGTCATGCGCGACGCACCGGTTCTGGGCAAAGACCCGTGGCAGGCGTACGGTTCACGGGAACGCTTCACCGTTGCTCCCGGCGCCGTGGTCGCTGGAACATTCGACGACGACGGATCGGCCGCCGTCGTGCGGAACGAATACGGCAAGGGTTCGAGCTTCCACTTCGCCGCCATGCCGGGGCTCGCCTACAGCCGGGGGACGACCGAAGTGGACGGGCGCCCGACGATCGACTACCCCGAGCACATTGCCCGGCTCGTCGCGGCGCCGGCCAGGGCTCTGAATGTGCGACGACCCGCCCGCAGCAGTCTTCGCCACGTCGAGACAGCGGTCCTCGAGTCAGAGGCAGGGATGGCCGTGACTCTGTTGAACTGGAGCGGCAAGCCCGTGAAGGAACTGGAGGTCACGCTTCGGGGGATCGGCGGCAAGGTCAAACGACTGAGCTCGGCGCGACTCGGCGCCTTGCCACACGAGACGCACGGAGACCACGTCGTCGTCACGCTCTCGATGCCGGAGGTCATCGACGTCATGCTGATCGAGTTCGAGTAGTAGAAACGACCGCGTGCTGAGGGCGGGCCGATTGGGATCTTGCGGTGGCGCGAGGGTTCGTCACCCGCTCTGACGCCGTAGAATCGGCGCTCTTCTTGGCCTGTGCGGGTTCACCGGAGCCGATCGGTCGCATGCTCGGCATTGCATCGGAAGCCGGCACATGGCGCTCTTTGCCAACGCGACCGCACTGAACATCAGCGATTCGGTAGCTATCGTCGGTGTTGATGCGCTTCGGCATCGTCGTCGGTCCCGCGGATGAGGACACAACGCGATCTGATTCATCGTGAGCATGAACTTCTGCGACGCGAGATCGAAACCTCGCGTGATCACCGACTGCGCCTTGAGCCGGAATCAAATCTTCCATCAGTGCAGCGATTCCGTTGCTGGATCACGCGTGTGGTGTAGACTGGGCGCATGCTGACGATCGAGCGAACCGAGACCCTCTACAGCGACGGCAGGCATAACGCCTTTACCAGTATGGTGCGGTGGCGCGGCAAGTATTACATCGCGTTCCGCGCGGCCGACACGCATGCGGCGACGTGGGAGGACGGATGGGGTGACGCGCCGGCCACGTACGGCAGGATCATGCTGCTCGAATCGGACGACCTGAAGAGTTGGACGGCCTCGGTGATTCTCGACAGCGGGCACGACGACCGCGACCCGAAACTGCTTGCCACTGCGGAGCGGCTGTATGTCTTTGGCACGGCCATCATCGGTCCGGCCCGGCTGACGGCGCCGCAGGAAACATACATGTCGTTCACCGAGGACGGCCGGACGTGGAGCCGCCCGGTTTCCGCATACCGCTACAACTACGGCTTCTGGAAGCCGCAGACTTACCGCAGCGTGCATTATGTGGCTGCCGACGTCGACATCACGCCCCCGGAGGTGACGACGCGCGATCAACAAGTCGAGCTGCTGTCATCGGTCGATGGGCAGTTGTGGCAGCCGGTATCGGTCATCGTCCGCAGTGAACACTGCACCGAGACCGAGCTGATCTTTCTGGCCGATGGCGCCATGTTCGCGATCACCCGCCCGCACTACGTGTCGATCGCGCGGCCACCATATACCACGTGGCAGCTCGTGACGGATATCAAGGACCACCCTTCCGGCTTCAACGGCCCGGCGGCCGCCCTCGTCGGCGAGACTCTGGCTTTCTCGTGCCGCATGTGGGCCACGGACCACCCCGACGACCAGCCGGGGGAGTTGCGGACGGGACTGTTCACCATCGATCCGGCTGACTACTCAATGCAGTGGCGCACCAACCTACAGACCGAATGGGGCGGCGATCAGGGCTACGCAGGCATGCTGGCACTCGACGACGGGAGACTGCTGATCTGCTATTACGACGGCGAGGCGTACGAGCCCGGCGTGCCCAAGCGCAGCGACATCAGGCTCGCAACGGTAATGGTTGGTTAGCCGATGGATTTGCCTATCGGCGATCTTCATACGTCTGTGTGCCCTACATGAAGGGCATACAAGCACGGTCGTGATTGCCGTGTTCGCGAATCATCCGCCTTGTCACAAGCCGCCGCGCCGCTACACGCTACACTGTTGCGCAGAGCGCTCGTTCGTCGCGCCGAGCATGCGACGGGAAAGGCCACACTCAAGCTGCATGTTTACGTGTTCGATGTTTCTTTCGTCGCTTGGATACAGTAGATCAAAGCGCGCGGCAGATGGAAGGGGTCTTTGACCGGCAGCGCGACGACATCATTGATGAGTTCACCTTTGCGGTCGAGGCGCTGCGTCCACTCGCCGTGTTGGCGCACGGGGTAGTGGGCCATGCAATAGTCATACACGCGCGTGAACCACTGCAAACACCACGGTTCGCCGGTGATCTGGTGTGCCAGCAGCGTCGCATAGAGCGCCTCGGTCTGCGGCCACCAGACCTTGGTGTCGGCGAAACCCCAGCCGACTTCATCGCCACCGTCCGCATCGCGCGCAAGGTAGATCCCGCCGAATTCCTCATCCCAGCCGAATTCGAGGTTGCGCTTGATCAGTTCGCACGCCTGATGGATCGTCGCTTCGTCGCCGCGATCACGTGCGATGTGGATCTGGAACCACATGGATTCGATAATGTGGCCCGGCACGATCGTGGTCCCCAGCGGCGCGGGCAACTCGTTGCCGTCAGTCGCAACGCGTTCAACGACAAGTCCGCGTTCGGGGCGGTAGAATGCCTGGAGTATTTCGCGCGCTTGCGCGACGCCGGCATCACGGTATCTGTCTTCGTTCAACAACTGCCCAAGTTCCCACAGCACAAGGCTGAAGATCATCGGGATGCCCTGCGCGCGCGTGTTCGTCGGGATCGGGTAAGGGAAAGATGGCAGCGCGTGGTGCGGACGGGCGAGTTTTTCGATCACCGCATCGGCGGTGCATCTGGCCATGGCGACGGCTTGCGGGTCACCGGTCGCGCGGGCGTATTGCGTCAGGCCGTAGATCGCGAAGCCATCGACGTAGACGCTCTCATAGCCGCGTATTTCGCTACCGTCGAAGGCCAGGCACAACCGCCAGCCCTGAATACCGTCGTCCCAGCCATTCTTGATCGCGAAGCTGTAAATGTGCGTGGCGAGGTCGAGCCATTTCTGTTCGTTGCCGAAGTCATTGTAGAGCTTGCTGAACACCCACACCGCGCGCCACTGGCTCCACAACCACTTGTCACGGTTAAGCACTTCGCCGCTATCGGAAATACACGTGTTGAGTCCGCCCGCCGCGTCCACCGCGTGGCGGGGCCAAAAGGGCATGATGTGTTCGAACAATTCGTTGCACAGAGCGTTGTGCAGCTCGGCCATGTCCTGCGGCAGTGTGAAAGCCATACGTAGGACTCCGAATCCGTTTAGCCCGTCGCGAGGGCCTCGATCAATCGATCCGCGGTGAACATCAGGGCCATCGCCTGGGCCTCCCACGCCGCGCCACCGACGTGCGGGCTGACGATGACGTTGTGGTGTTCGCGTGCATACTGAATCAGCGGATGTTCGATCAGGTCGTCGCGCCACTCGCCATCGATCACATCCAGGCCGCAACCCGCGACCTTGCCGGACTCTAACGCCGCGATCAACGCGGCCTCATCGATGATGCCGCCGCGACTGGTGTTGACGAGGTAAACGCCCTGCTTCATCCGCCCAAACGCACCGGCATCGAGCAGGTGGCGGTTGTCTTCGGTGAGATGGATGTGGATGCTCAGCACATCTGATTCGGCGATCAATTCATCAAAGGTGACGCGCGTCACGCCCCGGGCCTCGAACGGCTCGAGATCGCATGCAATAACGCGCATACGGAAGGCGGCGCCGTAGTCCGCGACGATGGACCCGAGTCGGCCGTAGCCGAGGATGCCGAGTGTCTTGCCTGACAGTTGGTGTCCGCGCATCAGTTCGCGTGACCATCGTCCCTGCTTGACTTCATCAAACAGAGCGGGGATGTGGCGCACCGTCGCGAGCAACAGTGCCCACGCCTGCTCGGCGGTTGCGGTGATGGTGTCGAGAAACTTGCGTTCGTATTTCAGCGAAATCAGTTCGATACCGCGCTCTTCAAGGGCATCGATATCAAGATGATCCAGTCCGGTCGATGGCGTCGCGACAACCCTTAACTTTTCGGCGCGCTCGATCAATGGGCGATCGAAACGCAGATGGACCGACGCATAATACACATCGTACTCATGAATCACCGGCTCGATCGCGTCACGCGTCGGCGGCAACTCATCGACCTCCGCGACTTCACGGAGGCGATCAATCACAGCGGGCCGGGCGGCACAATCGGCGGCGCATAAGATGCGAGGACGTCTGGGCATCGTACTTACCCCTTCGCGGCCGCTTCAACAAACGGGTGCGCGTGGGGGAGTCTATCGAGGTAATCTGCATTCGAAAGCGTCGCGTCGGCTGACGGATGATCCTTGCCGCGCACTTCAGCCATGGCATCGATAAACCGTCGCATCGCGGCGGCGAATGCATCGACTTTCACCGGCTTGCCCGCGAGGTCCGGCAGGTCGGCGAGCATCACATCCCATCCGCCGGCAAGCACGCCGGCGCCAGCCGCGATGAGGTCGGGGATGACGTCAAGTGTCACCCCGCCGGTGACCATGATCGGCAGCACGCCATGCGTCGCGACGCTGCTGGCCAGTTTCAGTCGGCCGATGCCGCCATAGGTGCTGATCGAAAACAGTTTCGCGAAGTGCGCCCCGGCGTCGACGGCCTCGGCCGCCTCGCCGATGGTTTCGCAGCCGGGGATGAACAGGTGCGTGTGACAATGTTTTTCAATCACCGTGCGCGGGATCGGCAGCATCGAGACGAAGCCGTCGATGCCCATGTCGATGAGTTGTTCGATCGAAGGCATGTCGGGACGCTTGCGGCGGATGGCACGCAGGAGATGATCGTGCCCCACCACACTGCCGGCGAGGATCACGAGGTCTGGGAACTGCTTACGCACGCGCTCGATTTCACTGACGACATCGGCGCGGCGGAGCGTGATCTCGATCGTCGTTGCTCCGGCTGCCACACACGCCTCGGTCAGTGCGACCACGTCATGATCGTCGGCCACGTAAATCGGCACCCACCCTTGCCGGTGGACGGCGAGGTATTTGTGTAACAGCGCATCAGACATTTGCGTCTCCCTGTGAGGCAACGATTTTAGCAAGTGTGACGGTGCAACGGTCTGCCAAGGTGATAGGACGCATCACACACGCAGGTGAGGATATGGGTGGTCAGCCGGCTGGAAGAGACAGGGCCGAGGCCCCGACGATGACGGCCTTCGGCATGTCATGCTCCGATCGATGGTTGGGTGAAAGCGCTTGAGATAGTCTATGGTGCGTGAGCATAACCTGTTCGTGGGACACTGTTTCATGACGAGCGGAGGTGCGCTGTGGAGCTTGCCAACGATGACGTGTATGCCCGTTTCGACGACACCACGGGGGCGTTGTGTGAGCTGGAGAGCCGTCGAACGGGCTGGCGTATCCAGAACCGACCGGAGTTGGGACGTGCGTTCACGATGCTGGTGCCGCGGCCGGATCGGCGCAACAACGCGGTGACCGCCGCTCAGCCGCTGGCCGCGATCGAGCAATCGCCGGACGGCCTTCGGCTGACGATGACCTGGGATCGTGTGCAGCCCGAGCACGGCGGCGCGCTGGACATCACCGTCGTCGCCGAAGTCACACTCGACGGGCCGACGCTTACGTTTGGCACGCGCGTTGAGAACCGCTCGCCGCACACGGTGGAACACGTCGGTTACCCGTACATCGGCGACCTGCCGATGCCATGCCCCGAGGAGCCGTTGCGCACGATGACGCGCAGCTCGTCGGGGATCGCGAGCGAGTCGCTGCTGCCCCGTTTCACCGGGCGCTTCGGGTATTGGGGACTGGAACAGCCGATGCAGACGCCGGAGGACCCGATTACGCCGTTTCTTCTCATCGCCAGCGAGCGGCAGGGGCTTTACGCCGGCTGCCACGACACGAGCGAGCGGGAGGCGGTCCGTTTTGTCTGTGAGCTGAAGCCGGCCTTCGAGCTGGGCTTCAGTGAGGACGACGGGATGATGTCCGACGCGCCGGCGGTAGACGGTCGGGCCAACCATCTCGAAATGGCGACGTGGCATTTCCCATACGCTGCGCCGGGGGTGACGGCGACGTTGTCACCGATCGTCCTGGCACCGTACATCGGCGGCTGGCACCAGGGTGTGGATCATTACAAGGCGTGGCGCCAGACGTGGTTCGAGCGTCCGCCGACACCGGCGTGGGTGCGGGACATCCACAGCTGGCAGCAGATCCATATCAACTCACCCGAGGATGAAGTGCGGCGGCGCTACAGCGAACTGATCGAGATCGGCGAGGAGTGCGCGGCGCACGGGGTGAAAGTGCTGCACGTGGTGGGCTGGACAGTTGGCGGCCAGGACAGCGGGAACCCCTCGCACGACACCGATCCGCGGCTGGGAACTCCTGCGGAGCTGCGCGAGGCCATCGACCGGATTCATCAGCTTGGGGTGAAAGTGATGCTGTTCGCCAAGTTCACGTGGGCGGACCGGTCGACGGACTGGTATCGCCAGGAAGGCATCCGGCACGCTGCGAAGAACCCGTACGGCGATCCCTATTTCCACCCCGGCTACCAATACCACACGCCGACGCAGCTGTTCGGCATCAACACCCGGCCGTTCGCGCCGATGTGTCCGATGAGCGCGCACTGGCGTGAGGTCGCCTGTGCCGAGTTCAAGAAGATCATGGCGACCGGTGCGGCGGGGGCGATGCACGACGAATGCCAGCATCACGGCGGCGCCTGCTACTGTTTCGATCCGGGACACGGCCATCCCGTACCGGCGCACATTCTGCCGGGCGACATGCTGCTGAGCGCGGCGTTTCGCGGCATCATGGCTGCAGCGGATCCGGAGTTTCTGCTGGCGGGCGAAGTGTGCCGTGACGTACAGATGCAACACTACAGCCTCTCTAATTTCCGTATCACCAATCCCGGGCACATCGCGGTCGAGCGGTACATCGATCCGTTCGCTTTGTTGATGGTCACCGTCACTGCATTGAATGACCGCAACACCCTCAACCAATGCCTGATGCATCGGTATGTCATCAGCTACGAGCCAGGTAATTACAAGGGGCGCCTCGGTGACATCCCGCGCACCGTCGCGTACGGCAGGAAGATCGATAATCTGCGGCGGCGCTACCGGGAGTTTCTCTGGGACGGCGAGTACCGCGACACGCAAGAGGCGACGGTCACGGCGGAGGGCGCACCGTATCCGCATTACGCGGTGTTTCGTCACGCCAGCAACAGCAAACGTGCGGTTGTCGCAGTGAACTTTGACACGGCGCGTGCGGTCACGCTGGCGGTCACCGTCGATGGCGGCGGCGAGTTGCTGCTCGCCACCCCGGAGCAGCCGGACCCCAAGCCGACTGCCGCCGCGATCGAACTGCCGCCCGGCATGGCCGCGGTGCTGATGCAGAAATAGACTGTGTGCCGGCGCGGCGGATTGTTGGCTCGGCTGCCGCGGCAGAATTGACGTTCTTCCCGGCGGGTGCGGATGCACGTGAGCAACCCGGAAGCATGTCGTGATTTCCAAGGGCAGTTTGCGTGGTCACCAGGTCGCGAGGGCGCAGACATGCACGTGCCCGAACTGAAGACGGATCGTCTTGGCGGCGTGGAGGTCAATGCCTCAGGAAGGCGGCATAGCCTCTTGCTCACCAGCCGTTGGCCACCGGCGATCGTCACGCCGAGGCGCTCTTGACGATCTGCTCGCATTCTTCAACCACGTCGCTCGACAGCCGTTTGCCGCTTGCGGCCACGTTGTGCGGCACCTGGTCCGGGGTCGATGCGCCCATCAGAGCGCAGGTCACGCCGGTATGGCTGAGCACCCACGCGATCGCAAGTTGCGCCACGCTCATATCCTGACGGTCCGCGATCTTCTGCAACTGCTCGTGCACGCGCCGGTCTGCTGCGTAATGTTCGGGCGAGCGGTTACGGCGTCCGTCGGACGCTGAGTACTCATCCGGCCTCTTGAGCCGCGCCCCGAGGCGTCCTCTGTCAAGCACACCCCACACGCCGACCGCGATATCGTTCTCGTGACAGAACTGCAGCCGCCCGTCATGGCGTAATTCGGGGTCGACGATGCTGAACAACGGCTGGTACATCTGCAGCGGCGCGACGCGTTGGGCGACCTCCAACTGTTCGAGCGAATAGTTGCTCACGCCGATCCAGTCAATGTCGCCTTTGGCCTGATACTCGGCAAGAGTCTCGACGGCCAGTTCGATTGGCGTGACCTCGTCGTCGTTGTGAAGCAACACGACATCGAGCTTCTCCACACCGAGCCGCGCCTTGGATCCGATGCAGAACTCCGCCAGCGCCTCTCTGCTGACCGAGCGGGTGATCTGTTCATCGCGCCCGCGCCACACGAGCCACTTGGTCATGATCTTGGTCTTGCTTCGCCGTGCGCCGCCCTCTTCGTCGAGCGCATGACGGATCATGTTCTCCGCGCGGCCCATGCCGTAGCCGCTGGCGGTGTCGATCAGGTTCGTCCCGGCATCGACGTAGGCCTGCACGGAAGCGATCGTGTCGAAGTCGTTGATCGCGCCCCACGCGAACTCACCGCCGCCCTTGTACGTGCCGACGATGACGTCCGACACATCGAAGCCCGTTCCGCCCAAGGGTTGGTAGTGCATGTCGCTCCCTATCAATCGTGCACTGCCGCGTCCGGATGCTGTGGCCGACGCCGTGTGCAGCGGCCCAGGAGATTGTTACTTTTCCGTATTCTCTGGACGCTCCGTCATTTAAGCAGCCGTCGATCCCGATCCGTTAGCATGATCGCGAAGCTCCTTATGAGGCACAGATCATGCCCACTCCGTCGAGTTCTCCCGCTTTGCTGCTCATTGATGTCATCGCAATCGCCATTGCCCAGAGCTAATTTCTCGCAAGAGCCCGCATGACTTCGCATCCGTCGCCTGTCCTGCGTCTGGCCGCGGTTCGTGATGCGGTCGCCTGGGACGCGGCGTTGCTCGAACGGGAGGCGGCCATCTTCCGCCATGAACGGGAACGGATCCCGCCCAAGCAACGGCCGCATTATACACCGACCCATCGACTGGAGATTCTGCGGATCATGCGCTTCGGATGAGATCATCGTGCACTTCCACAGGCGATCGTATCGCGGGATCCGGCGTTGCCGATGATCACGATCCGGGTGAACAGGAAGGAGGCGGCCCGAAGGGACATCAATGCGATTGCCCGACCGCTGTCGCGGCGGACAGGTTGCGCGCGTCGTCCGTGCGATTCCGCAGTCAGATCTGCTGCCCGACGAGGCGCTCTGCTATCATCGGCGTCTAGAATCTGCTGGGCCGATGCAGGTCCCCAGTTTGGCGAAAGGATCGGAGTATGGACGCTTCACGCACGATTGACGGGCAGACCTACTTCACGGACCTGCCGGCGCTGGTCGCAGGCGGCTTCCGCGCGGCGCACGGCACCGGGGCCGGTTGGATTCGCTTTGAGTATAAACTGGATGCTTTTTCCGGCGTCGGGTTGGCCACCGGAGCGCACAGTCCCGCGGGTGAGCTTACGCTGGATCTCGGACTGACCGGCTGGCATCGCCTGCACGTATCACACAGGCCTGCGATCCGCGTCTGGCTCGAAGGGGAGGAGGGGTATTGCCAGATACCCGGCGACCCTTCGACGGTGCGCGACTACGCGCTGCCCGCTGCCGATTACACCGGGCGGAGGTTGCATCTGGCGCCCGTGCGCAGCGCCGATGCGTCGCAGGAACTCATTGTGTTCTACCTGCGCGCCGAGCCGTGTTCCGGCCCCGCGCCCAACCACCGCAATCTGGTGGCGACCGAAGACGGGCACGGCGTGTTCTGTGAGGGCGTGGACACACCGCGCGACTTCTGGCGCTACCTCTACCCATACCGCGACAGCGACTTCTTCCGCATTCTCTGGGGCGTGTACGGCGGCGGGCCGCTGAGCATGCGGACGGACTTGGCGGTGTCGGAATTGGCGATGCAGACCGATGACCAGAGCTTCTACACAAGCGACTGGGCGTTCAACCGGTCGCTGAAGCGCATACAAGCGGCGGGCGCCGACCCGTTGGCCGTGGTGCGCCGGATCACGCGTGAGATCGGGCTGGAACTGCACTACTACTTCCGCGTGGGGGCGTTCTACGGTCCGTTCCCGGGCTTGGGGGGAACGCGGCGGCTGTACGCCGAACACCCGGAGTGGCGTTGCCGCGACGAATTCGGTCGCGAAGTCAAACGGATCAGCTATGCGTTCACGCCGGTGCAGGATTACATGCTGGATTACTTCGAGGAACTGCTGGCGTACGAACCCGAGGGCCTGTGTCTGGCATTCAACCGGGGCCTGCCGCTGCTGGTTTGCGAGGAGCCGGTGCTCGAGGCGTACCGTCGCAAGCACGGCCGGGCGCCGCGTCTGCCGGAGGAGGTCGATCATCCCGAGATGCTCGACGTGCGTGCCGAACTGCTGGCGGACTTCCTGTCGCGCGTCCAACGGCTGGTCGAGGCGCACGGTAAGGTACTGTCCTGCATCGTGCCGCGTGATTTTGCATGCAATCGTCTGTTCGGGCTGGATCTGGAACTGCTCATCCGTCGCGGCCTGCTCGAGTCGGTCATGGTCGGCGCCGGGCATGGCGACGATCCGGCGCTCAACGCGGATCTCGAACCGTTGCGGGAGCTCAAGGCGCTCGGGGCACGCGTCTACTCCGGCGGCTCCAGCGTCGATTCCCACGGGGGGGCGTGGGTTGACGGCGATCTGCAGGCCCGGGCACGACACATGGCGGCGATCCTGGATGCCGGTCTCGACGGCGGGTACTTCTGGGATACCGAGCTGATCGTCGGATTCGAGTGGGAAGCGATGCGGCGCTTCGGCGATCGGGCGATGCTCGACCGCATCATCCGAGGCCAATGGACCGCGTCACCCGACCACGAGACCCTCTCCGTCCACGACCTGGTGGTCGATCGATACAGCCCGTGGAATGCCCACTGACCGCTACGGGTCTAACAGGGAAAGGGCGCAGGTGCCCGGGCTCAACTGCTCCGCTCGAGAGTCCGTCTCTTCGTTTGCATTGCGGCCCGGAACGCAACGCGCAGACTTCGCCGGGCCGCTCAACCATTACGAGCGAAGAGCGGCTTGATTCGCGGGGAAAACAGGGGATGCTCGACAAATTGGACCACCTCCGGCTGTGGATCACATCACACCTAAGCTCCGGCTCGCCTCATCGTCCACACATCCAGGCGCGTGCAGCGTGCCTCACCGCCTTCGCAGAACAGATCGAGACCGGCGCAGAGACGCAGGCGCTGCGGGGCGGCGGTGGTGCAAGTCTGGCCGTTGACGAACGCTTCGAGGAGGCCCTTGTCGAGGAACACGTGCAGGCGCACCGGCTGATCCGGGGCGACGAAGGAAGGTCCGCGTCCCTGTGGCATGGCGTCAGGCGTACCGGATGAGGCCGGGACATTCGTATCGACGCCGAACTGGCGCGTGGCGGTATCAAAGTAGATGCGAACGAACTCGGCCCCGTCATCGGACATGCAGGCCTTGAGGCCGAAGCGGCGGGCATCGGTCCCGGGCGCGAAGTCGGCGATGAGCTCGACCGCGTCGCCGCGCGTGCTGATGTAGCCGGTTCCGCCAGACGTGACGGTGATGTCCTGCTGTGAATGGCGCCCGCCCCGCAGCGTCTGCATCTCCGGCAGCGGATGCTGGCTCAGGCGATCGCCTTCGAACTCCAGCGATCGGGGCATGGCGTGCACGGCGGCCCAGGATAGGGGGTCGGTCACGCCGCCGAGCCCCGTGTAAAGCGCCATGATGATGCGGCGCGGCGTGCCGCCCGGCCCTCTGTCGTCCACGCACAACGGATTGAAACAGTGGAAGTTGTTCGCATGATCCAGCAGCGTGCCGCGGGGCTGGTCCGGGATGAACTTGAGCGCGCCGCGGTCAAACCGCCCGACCCAGTAGCGCACCGGGTGGCCGCCCAGCATCAACACGTCCTTGTCGCCGAACGGCAGCAGGTAGGGAAACTCCATGAAGCCCGCGCGGTCTGTGTCGGTGGCGCCGTGTTCGAGCTTCGGTTGCGTGAAGATCTCGCTGCGCTCCTGCCAGTGCTCGAGGTCGGATGAGGACCACAGCATGACCGCGTCGCCGAGGGTGCCCGGCCGCATGCCCTTGCACATGCGCGAGGTGATCGTGTACCAGGTGTCGCCCTCTTTCCAGACGTGGCCGTCGTGATGGTACTTGGTCAGGACGGCCTTCTTGTCTGTATACGAGACCAGGCCGTCGTCGCTTCGGGCGAGGATGCCGAACTTACCAGCCGTGCCCTGGCCGGTGTAGAGCGCGCGCGGCGTGCCTTGGTCGTCCAGGAAGTGGTTCATCAGGTAGATGCCGAACACATCGTACTCGCCCTCCGCCCACGGGCCGATGGGCCACTGCGTCCAGTGCACCAGATCGTCGCTGACGTAGTGGTCGAGGCTGGAGTATTCGAGTAGCCCGAAAAGGTTCCGGTAGGAGTAAACGTGGTACTTGCCGCCGTGATAGAACGCGCCGCAGGGATCGTAGATCCACCCGAGGGGCTGGGTCAGGTGGTAAATCGGGCGCGTCGGATCCTGATCGCCCGCCGCACGCAGCGACTTCCAGATCGCGGCGCAGGCGTCGACGTCCTTGTCGACCGAAGCGTCGAAGAAGGCGTTGTAGTCCAGGTAGGCCTGAGCCAGCGCGTCTTGTGCTTCGGGCCTCGTCAGGTGCTCGACGCCGCTCAGGAACGCGACGTCGTCGTCCAGCAGGGCACGCCGCCACAGGGCGACGGTATCGATCCGGCAATCGGCCAAGGCGCGCGGCGTGTCCGTGCCGTAGAGGTCGGGCTTGCCGCACTTCCACGCGCCGATGAGCAGCTCTTCGTCGAACGGCGCGCACAGCGGCTGGCGTAACGGGACAGCGGCGATCAACCGTCCGTTGCAGAAGAAGTTGAGACGTCCGTCTCCGACGCGGACGATCAGGTCCAGCCATCGGCCCCGCCCCACCAGTCCGAGCGGCAGCTCTCGGAACACCTTGCCCGCCGGCGTGCTGACCCCGAGGAACGCGATCGCCAGACCGGACGGATGGATGACCAGCGCCATGAAGTCGCAGAAGAACACCCCGCCGGTCGCGTCCGGCCCCACCCACGCGCGCAGGTAGAGGCTGACGGCGTCGCGTGCCGGCCGCAGCTTCCGAGCCCGGTGCGTATCGAGCGACAGATGGCCTCCCTCGAGCACCGCGGCCAGACCGTCGCCACCGCGTTTCATCGATGCGGCATACTCCTCGTCCTCCAGCCGCTCGCCCAGACGCGCCTCGCCGCAGACCTCCAGGTCGACAGCGTAGTTCTCGCTGCCCGTCGTCGTCGCCATGTGCCAGGCGACTTCCGCGTCGGCAAACGGGTCGCCGGGGGCCGCTGAGGCAGCGCTGTCGTCGTCTTTGTCACCCGGTCCTGTCATTGGACATTTCCCATATGACCATTGGTCAGCCCCATGTCGACCTGTTCGGTAGCCTCTAGCGGCCCAGCATATTGTTACTTTTCCCTAATTTGCTGGATGACCCGTTGTTTATGCAGCAGTCTCCCCCAATCCGTTAGCGTGATCAAATATGTCCCGTTTGAGGCACAGATCATGCTCGGTTCGTCCAATTCTCGCGCGATACAGCTCATTGATGCCATCGCCATCATGATTGCTCAGGGCTCAGTATGAGGCATGCGAATCGTCATCATGCCATCCCACAAAATAACGCGCCTCTACAGATTCACGAAGAAAGCAGGAGATGCCCGACAAATTGGACCACCTCCGGATGTGCAGCCACATCATGCCGCCCGAGCCGCCCCTCACCGGCGGCCTTGCTGCTGCGTGTTCCAGCTCCCGTGTCTGCTTCTTGCGGATCACTGATGCGGATCGCGACAGGTCCGACAACGTTGGGCCCCGGGGCGCCGCGGCGTCAGGGCGCCTGCCAGAACGTGCCCACGATCCCCGTCGTGCCGAAGCGCTGCATGTACGTCGCGGTGAAGATCTGCCCGTCATCGAGTTCAATCGAGGAGGTGTAACCCAGATCCCAGTTGGGCCCGTCGCGAAGGATGTATTGCGTGTCTCCCCATGTCTGCCCGCCATCCTCGCTGATGGCGGCGCGAATGCCGTAAGGCTTAAACCGTCTGCCAAATGTCAGCACTAGCCGACCATCGCGAAGCTTGAGCAGACGAGGGCAGGCACCGCTGAGAATGTTGGTGGGCGTTGGTTCCGACCACGTTCGACCACCGTCAGTGGAACGGTTCAGCCAGAAGTATTCGTCCGTACGCTCGATCCTGTGCATGGCGAGGATCCGCCCTGGCTCCACCTCGATGAGCGCTGGTCCACAGAATTCGCCCGTGGACTTGTCGCTGGCGATCACCACCGGCCTCGACCACGAGTCTCCCAGATCATCGGATCGATACAGCACCGACGACATGGCTTGGTCATCGCCGATCATCTGATAGACCGGGCAGAGCAGGGCGCCTTCGTCGGTCAGGATGGGCGCGCCGCAGGCTTGAGAATCGGGCCCAATCATCGTCACCTGATCAGGACGCCACGTGAATCCGAAGTTGTGGCTTCGCACCCAGAAGCTGCCGGGCGTTCTGACTGGGTACTCATGCTGGTTTTCGTAGGGCAGGCCGGCGCGCTCACTTTCGTGCTCCGGGGCGACCTCGAGCCACGCCATCGCGCCCGTGACCTTTCCCCCGCCCAGGTAGAGCGGCGCGAACTCCGACCCGCCGCCGGCGCCGAGTTGGCCGGCATTGTCCAGATCCCATGTTCGGCCCAGGTCGTATGAACGAATGACGGTGATCACCGAACGTGGGTGCGTGTGGCGGATCTCCTTCGGACAGACAGGCGCCTGCCGGAACGCCATGAGCAGTTCATCGCCGTCGAGTCGGATCACCTGCGGGAACGCGGTGTATTGCGTAGGGCTGAACAAGATCTCAGTCTGTTCAGCCGAGGGGGCGGGTTGTGTCTTCATCTTGCTCATAGACGGTCCAAGATATTGTCACGCCGCCTTGCTCGAGCGGGAACTGGTCGTGTTCCGCCGGGGACGCGAACGCATCCCGGCCAAGCAACGGCCGCATTATACCCCGACGAGCCGACTGGAGATTCTCCAGATCATGCGCCGGCGCGACTTGTCGGCTGACGATGCGGCCACGCGATTCGTCTCACATCCCAAAACGATCCGTAGCCGGCTCAAGGCTCCTTCTCATTCGTTTGCATTGCGACCCGGAACACGACGTAGCCGTTGAGATCAAAGAGGAACTTCTCGCGATCGGTAATGTCCGTTGCCTCCACGGTGATACACAACATTACCAAATCTGTACTTCACCGGTCGATCGAAAGGAAGTTGCTCGCCGGTCGCCACGGTGTAGAGGCGTTCGTTCGACGCGCGCACGGCGTTGCACACTTCTTCGTGGCGCTTGTGGGTGATGTCGAGCAGGCCAATGCTCCAGTTCTCGTTGCCTGTCGGGCAGTAAAGCGCGTTCCGATCGTACAGGTTGAAATAGTGCGCTCCCACACACCAAGACGTCGCGGCGGCCCGCTCAAGATAGACACGGATGGCCGCGGCCCGCTCCGTCTGGTTCGCGGCGGCATGCAGCGAATCACCGGTTACATGCGACGGCACTTCGACATGTCGTCTCCGGTGATCATCCCTTTCCACGCTCGAGCGGCCTGGCTAGCCCGCTCGCGTCTTGATCTGCCTAATGGCGTTCACGATCACGAGAGCCTTGAGAACGCAAGCGGGATCACCGACGTAGAGGCTAGGATTAGACGGTTCGTCAATGAAGATGCTGTCGCAGCCCGTAGCCAGTGGATCCTAGCTCTTGCAACGGGCATCCGCGAGAGGTCAACGGACTTTCGGTACGGGACATTCGCAGGTCAGAGGCTGCCGCTCCCCCCCCTCCCCGAACAAGCCGCCATCGTGCGGTATCTGGATCATGTGGGCCGGCGGGTGCGGCGGCTGGTGCGGGCGA
Organism: Planctomycetota bacterium; assembly: GCA_002685965.1. GTDB lineage: Bacteria > Planctomycetota > UBA1135 > UBA1135. Next base: position 17,203 of record NYZE01000068.1, read on the forward strand.
AGCGGAAGCTGATCGCGCTGCTCACCGAGCAGAAGCAGGCCATCATCCACCGCGCCGTCACCCGCGGCCTCGACCCCGACGTGCCCCTCAAGGACTCCGGCGTCGAGTGGTTAGGCATGGTGCCGGAGCATTGGGAGGTGCGGCGGCTCAAGACACTGCTGGCGGTCCCTGTTACAGACGGACCACATTCAACACCAGATTTCCTTTCCGAAGGCATCCCGTTTCTATCTGTTGACGGTATTCAGAACGGCGAACTTGTCTTCGAGAACTGTCGGTACGTTTCACCCAAGGACCATGCCGAGTTCAAGAGAAAAACTGCACCACGACGCGGAGACATCTTGCTCGGGAAAGCAGCATCTACAGGCAAGATAGCGCGGGTCAAGGTTGACTTCGAGTTCAGTATATGGTCACCCCTAGCTCTTATTCCAGATCCAGTTCGATGTAGGAGTCAAAGGTGAACGGCTCGCCGGCGGCAGGATCGTCATCGCTGAAGGCCAGTTCGTTGCCGGCAGAATCGAACAGACGCAGGTAGCTGTCTAAGCACACACTATCTCTTTGGGTGCGGCTCTTCCGGAGAGGGTTTGGACCACTCTAGGCAGGTAAGGCCGCTACCTCGCGAAGACCACGATGTCTGTTGCTTCCAAGGGCATGACGACGGTGACCTTCTGGCCGTCGCGCTGGATTCTGAGGGTGCCGTGGCGCGAGGTGTAAGCGCGCCTGATCCCGGTGCCGTTCGTGAGCGTGACCCGCACGTCATCGTACGTGATGGCGTTGCGCGCGTGCAGGCCGCGCAGGTTCACCAGCGGCACCGCGACGCCGCGCTCCGAGACGAGGGCGTTGGCGACGACGGCATCGGCGCTCACCGTTACCGGCGGCGTAACGCCGGCGCGTTTCAGGACGCCGATGACCGCCGAGCGATGCTCCGCGTCGAAGGCGATGGGCCACGGGCTTCCCGCGTCCACGCTCGCCTTGCGGGTTCTCTCCCACCAGCGCAGGCCGTGCGGCTCGGCCAGCCGCACCACACGCCCCTGTCCGACCGCGTGGGTTCCGGCGTCCGTCGTGCCGGCGAAGATCTCGAGCGGGTCGTTGTACTCATCCCGCGAGGCGGCGTTCGGCCAGAGAAGGAGGACGCCGCCGGCCTCCACCCACTTCCGCAGCGCCCCGGCCGATGCGCGCCGGATGTTCCAGTCGACGAAGAGCGCCGCGCGGTAGTCCTTGATGAACCGGTCCAGGTCGAATGTGTCGATGATGTCCAGGGGTATCTGCTCCTGCTGAACCATCAGGTACGTGTACTGCTTCTCCTGGTTGCTGGCCTCGGTGCCGTTGGCGGCCTGCCAGTACTCCGCCGTCGTTCCGAAGAGGAGACAGGCCTGCGGCGGCGCGGGCTGTCCCTCGTAGACGAACGGCTCGATCTCCGGCTTGCCGACGAGTCCGATCGCGTCGGCCGTCCCGCGCATGCCGGGAGCGTTGTCGCCCCAGAAGTCGTGGGTGCCGCGGGCGGTGGGGCCGTAGGTGAAGAAGGAGAAGTGCTTGACGCCCCGACCGAGGAGCAGGTTGACGCGCGCGCCCACGGTCCGGTCCGTCCCGGAACCCAGCGGGTCGTAGCCGTTGGGGATCACGTGCATCCCGAGAACGGGGTGCGGCCGGTGATGGTAGCGCCCGGCCGCGCGCAGCAGTTCCGCGATGTACGAGACCCGCTGCCAGAGGCCGTTGCCCCAGCTCGAGAGCTCGGAGAAGATCCAGTCCTCCGAGAAGTACATGTCGAGCGCCCCGATCCGCCCGAACATGAAGAAGTCCGGCCCGCGGCCGGCGACCATGCCCCCGTCTCCGATGATGATCGTGTGGTCCGAGAAGTTGACGGTTGTCTTCGCGTCCGGGAAGGTCTCGTGCGAGGTCTCGGAAAGGCGCTTGAAGTATAGGGCGCACGCGTAATGCCGGTATCGGGATGACCAGTACCAGAGCCGCCGTCGCGCGACGGGGGCGTCGGCCGCAACGGCCTGGCCGGAAGCGATGTAATCGACCTCCTCGAAGCTTCCCGCATCGAAGAGCTTCGGGTCGACCCCGCGCTCCGCGAGGAAGTCGCGGAAGCCCCGGACCCCGGTCTCCTGCCAGATGGGGCCGAAGCCGCTGTAGTACCCCGGCTCGTCGAAGAGCATGGCCTTGACGATCGGAGGCGGCTCCCCGGCGAAGCGCTCCCGGTACGCGGCCAGCGCCCTGCGATCGGCCTCGACGTCCCGGCCCGGAAGAGAGACCTCCCTGTACGAGAAGTCCTCGGCGGGAAGAGGAATCTCGGTTGCGATGGTGTTGAACCCGAGCAGGCGACAGGTGTCGAGCTCCTTTCGCTGGCTGTCTTTGATGGTCGGATCGGCCAGGATGCCGGAGGGCGAGAACGCGAGTTTCTTCGGCCGGTCGCGCTCCGGGACGGCGACCGACTCCGCCACGCGCCGCCGGCGGGCGAGGCCCGCCTGGACCGATTCGATCTGCGCCGGGCTGCTGAGGGGCGAGGGCGGGAGCATGAACCCGACCTTGCTGCCGGTCTCGCTCGACGCCTCGAGCTCGGCGAGAACAAAACGCTCCTCCGGCAGCGGGGCCGCCACCTGCAGCCGAGCCCTGACCGTCTCGATCGGTTCGGCCCCGCGGAACGCGAGATCGATCGTGCCCCACATCGGCGCGGCGGGGAGCGCGTACCAGTCCGACCAGACGCCGGGTGGGACATAGAGCCCGGACTTCGCGATGAGGCCCGGCAGGGGAAGGCCTGTCCAATTCAGGGGGACGGGCCCGCCGCTGCGGTGAGGCTGCATGAGCACCGTCGCGATCGTGCTGGTCTCGGGCGCCTCGATCCGATAGCGGACGTAGCTCTCCTGGCCGGCGGCGATGGATGCGGCCACCAGCACGGCGATAACGACGGGCAGCAGGCGGCTACTTCGCATTACCGTCCTCCTCCGGACGGGGCTCGACCGGCACGTTAGGAGGGGTGACGTTCTCGGCGGTGTGATGGGCCAGCTTCAGGACCGGGATGCCGCCGCCCGCCTCGACGAACAGATAGTGGCCGTCGTCCGTCGACACTCCCGCGATGGGGGCTCCCACGGGAAACGGCGCGACACCCCGTATCTTGCGATCGCCGATCATGCAGAGCTTCGTGCCCCCGCCCGCATCGAGGACCTGCAGGCCCGCATGGCCAGTGCCGGGCGCGCCGGTCACGACCATGTCCCCGAGGACGACCACACCGCCGCGGGCGGGCCGCGTCCAGAGCGTCTTGCCGTCGGGGAGCTGATAGGCCGTCAGGGTCTCGCCCCGGCGAACACAGGCGAGGGACCCGTCCGCGGACACGGCCAGCCGGGCGTCATTGACCGGCGGCTCGGCGAGATCCGCGATCGGCTCGAGCTCGCCCCGGAGTTCGAGGGGAACGCGGTAGATGCGGGAATCATCCTTCTTGAGGCAGTACAGGGCGTCGTCACTTCCGGCCAGAGCAGACTTGGCCGGCACCTTGTAGAACGCCCCGGGCTCGCGATCGCACCGGCCCGTCGCGGGGTCCAGTTCGAAGAGCGAGCCGTCCGCCTCGCCGTAGATGAAGAGGCGCCGCCCGACCATGACGGGTGCCGTCGGCCAGAAGTCGACATGGGTGCTCGGGAAGCCGTCGCCGCTGCCGCTGCGGACGAGGCCGCTCGTCCAGACGGGCCGATTCTCGATGTCCACTTTCACCTGCCCGCCGATGTAAACGCTGAGATCCCTGTCGGCGGCAATCCCGGAGAAGGAGGCCACACCCATGATGGTGTGGGTATACTCCCCATCGCGCGTGAAGTGGCTCAGGCTTCGGAACGCCCTGTAGAGCTTGTGTCGCCACCCGGGATTCACCCAGAGGCTTCCGTCCTGAGCGACCACGATGTCGCCAGAGCCCTCAGAGAAGGCGAACGCGTCCGGCGACCAGATGCCCTGGGCGTTGCCGCCGCGGCCGAGCGTCCAGCCGGTCGGCTTCCCGTCCCGGTCGAACTGTCGGACGCGGTTAACGAGCGCGGCCCCGCTGCCTCCCTCGGCCACGAAGAACCCGTCCGTTTCCGGGTCGAAAGCGACGGCGACCGCGTTGTCGAGCTCTGCGACCAGCGGGAGCCGGAGCGGCTCCCCC
>NYZE01000069.1 GCA_002685965.1 Planctomycetota bacterium
GACTGATGCCGAGGAAGCGATCCGCGGCGACACCGCGACCAACGTCACCAAGAACGCCACGACGGAGACCGGCATGCAGGTCAAGGTCCCGGCGCACATCAAGGTGGGTGACAAGGTCAAGATCAGCACCGAGGATCGAAGTTTCCTCGGGCGGGTGAACGACTAGGGCCATTAGAGCGAGGCTTGCGCCCTCTGGGCCGGGGAAGTCTGGGTTGCGTGGTCCGTCCGGTTGCGCTCAATAAGAGCGGCGCTGCGTCGAACTCGGGATCCCCAGTGCCTTGCGGTACTTCGTTACCGTTCTCCGGGCGATGTGGATGCCGTCCTGTTCGAGGATCTGGACGATTGCGTCGTCGGACAGCGGTTTCTTTGTGTCTTCCTTGCCGACGATTTCACGGATCTTCTGTTTGACCGCTTGCTGGCTGACGAGCTCACCCGAGTCGGCGAGGGTGCCGGCAGAGAAGAAGCGCTTCATGTCGAAGATGCCCTGCGGCGTCTGGATGTACTTGCCGGAGATGGCGCGGCTGACGGTCGAGATGTGGACGCCGACTTCGTCGGCGATGTCCTGCATGCGTAGTGGCTTGAGGTAACGGATGCCTCGGCGCAGGAACTCGGCCTGGCGGTCGACCACGGCGGTGGCAATGCGCTGGATCGTACTTTGGCGCTGCTGAATGGCTTCGATGAACCACTTGGCCGCCTCGACCTTCTTGCGCAGGTAGTCCTGCACCTTCTTGTCGCCCTTGGATTCGGCGAGGAGGCGGCGATAGACCGGCGAGATAAGGAGTTGCGGTACCCCTCCGCGCTCGACCCGAATCTCGAAACGGCCGTCGACCTCCTCGACCACGATGTCGGGCACGATGGCCTGGTTGCGCACGTCGCCGTACTGGGCGCCGGGATGGGGGTGCAGGTTGGCGCGGATGAACTCGACCGAGTCCTTGACCTCCTCGATGCTCGAACCGGTCTCGCGTGCGATCCGCGGCAAGCGGTTCATGCTCAGGTTCTCGAGGTGATCCGTTACGACGCGGGTCGCGAGCTCAGGTGCACCCCCAAGGCCGGCGAGCTGCAGCCGTAGACACTCGCTCAGGTCGCGGGCGCCGACACCGGTAGGCTCGAGGCTCTGCACGAGCTCGGTCGCTTCCTTGATCTCCTCCTCGGTGCAGCTGGCCTCCTCGAGCAACTCCTCGAAGTCTGTCACGAGGCGGCCATCGCGGTCGAGCGAGAAGATCACCAACTCGACGCGCTCGCGCAGGTCCTCGTCGAGCTCGAGCAGGGCGACCTGCAGCACCAGGTGTTCGCTGAGTGTCTCGGATGGGCCAGGCGAGTTGGCCAAGGCCTCGAACTTGGCGTCGTTGTCGCCGGACACGACCCGGCGCGGACCGGGATCCCAGTCGCGACTGCGTCTCTCGATCTCCTCTAGCTGCTCGAACGTCGCCGAGCTCTGCTCTTCAGGAGTCGGTTCCTCGGCCCGGCGATCGCGCTCGTTCGGGACTTCGGGCTCGACGCGGTCGAGCAACACGTTGTCTTCGAGTTCCTGATCGATGCGGTCCTTGAGTTCCAGCAGCGGGTACTGGAGCACCTGCATGGCCTGGATCATCTGCGGCGACTGCACGAGTCGCTGTTCGGGTCGCAGAACTTGGCTCAGGCCTAAGCGCATCTGTCAGAAACTAGCACTGTTTGAAACTAGTACCGCGCGGTGGATCGGAAACCGAACGATTTCGGAAACGCGGCTCTTACAAGAGTATAGCTCGTCGGTCGGCGGCTCTGGCCCGGGGTAGACTTCGACAGGCCTCCCCTTCCCCGCAGCCAACACACTCACCTTGACAACCACGCGCATGGCCCTCACGGGACTCGCTGTGCTGGTGGTCACGCTCTTGGAGCAAGACCGCACGATCGTCCCGAGCCCTGCCGTTTTTGTCGTGCTTAGGCGTGAAAGCGCCGAGGTCGGACCGTCGGTATGCCCGAAGTCGATCGAGCCCGTCCTCGCGGCGCTAGATCATCCGAGTGCGAGGCGCCGCGCGCTTGCGCGCGCGCGGCTACGCGGGCTCAACTGGCGACACCTGACCTGGCTCGAGCAAGCACAACACACCGGCGGCGTGGAACGCCGACTGGCGCTGGCCTGGGTCGTTCGGCGCCTGCGCGACCGGCGTTACGAAGGCGGGCCAGTGCAGCCGCTCGATGCCGCGCTGGACAGCACAGCGAACCGCGCGCAGACGAAGTAGCGGCTACTTGAGTCGTAGCCCGGCGAGGCGGTCCGAGAGCTGCTGCAGGACGGCCTCTTGCTCCGGCGCCGGTCGTGCCTCCGCGTGGAGCACGATCAGATTGCGTCCGTACGGCACGAACCACGAGAAGCCGCGCGATGGGCCGCGACCCTTGCCTCGGTAGTGAAACGTCAGGAAGAACGCTCTGTGGCCGGCCAGCTTGCGTGCCACGGGCGCCTTGTCGATACGGAAGCCGGGAAAGCGCTTGTCGCGCAAGTAGGCACGGGCCCACGCTGCGATCCACTGCTTGGTGCCGGCCGCCGTCCAGGAGGCTTCGCAGCGTGCCTGCACCGCGATCGTGAGCGAACTCGACGTGGTGGGGCAGCGCCAACCAAAGCGGGGTGGCTGCCAGGTACGCTGGTACTTGTTCCACCCGTCCGGGCCGGCGAGCGTGAGGCCGATCGCCGGCAACTCGAGGACGTTGCCCTTGAAGCCGCCGATGTCGGGATGCCCGGCGAGGATCGACGCGGCGTCGCTCTTGCGGGTGGGGTCGGCGATCTGGAAGGTGTCGAGCACCGCGCGCACGGTCGCATCCTGTCGCTTCAGCTGTGCTGGCGGTGCCTGCACCGACATGAGGAATGCAACCGCTCCGTGCTGTACGCCGAAGAGCCGCCAGCCCCGCGGCTTGCCGTGTGCGTCCTGGGTTTGCAGCGTGGTGGTCCAGCCGTCTAGCGCGCCGACCCGGAACGGCTTCAACTGACCGCGGCCTGGTGCTGTGCGCAGCAGTCGAGCCCGGGTCATCTGCAGGGCTACCTTGATGGGCATTGGGTCGGTCGCCGTCGCCGGGTGTGCCGAGAACTCCATCGCGAAGTCGCGATCCAGGGCATAGACCTCGAGGGTCTCGGGGCAGCCTGTCAGCTGCGGCGGCCGTACGAGTACGGCCCAGCGTCCGGTCGCCGGTGAGCCGACGGTGTAGTTGCACGCTCGGCAGGTCGAGCACAGCGAGACGCCGATCGGATTCGCCAGCCCGACCTGGCGCTGCCCCTTGCAACAGACGTGACGTTGCGCATCAGCGCTAGTGCGCAGGAGCAAGAGCCCCTTCTGTCTGTCCGTGTTTTTCGCCCGCGGGTGCAAGACGAGCACTTCGAAGTAGGTCGCCTCGACCGGGTTCGGCCCGGATAGGCGAATGCGCGCCTCGAGGTACAGCGCGCGTTGAATGCGGGTGCCGTCCACCTTGATCTCGTGCACACCGAGCACCTGGCTCTGGCGCTCGGTCTTGCCGGAGACGGCAGTGCTCCGGATGCGCCAGGCGATCTCGGTCGCGACCTGTGGATGGTGGATCTTGAACAGCGCCAGGACCCTGGCCGGGTTCGCGCTGGCCCAGGCCTCGTCCAAGCGCTCGATGAACCCTAGCTCGCCAGCGCTCGGTTCCTCGGCCTCGGTTGCTGCGATCTGCGCCGCGGGCATGGCGACCAGGCTGGTGCCGGTCAGGAGTCCCAATCCGGCAAGCAGTCTCATCGACGCCTCTGCCCCCGGAACGCGGGCTGCTCCTCGATCGGTGGCATGGCCCCTGCATCGGCGGTCAGCGGGGGTGCTGGCGGCATGTGCAGAATCGGTTCCGCGTCCCCTGAGGAGCTGTTGCTGAGCGCTGGGCGAATCAAGGAGAGAGTCCGGTTGAAGGTGTTGGCGCCGGCGCTCGGGAAGACCTGCTGGTCGATCAACGGCCCCGCCATGCCCTGATTGCTGGGCCAAAGGGCGATCAGGATCGCCGCTGCGAGGAGGGTCGCTGCCACGATTCCAGGTGCCCGGGCCCGCCAGGGAGTGGCCAGGGGGAGCGGCGCCGGGTGGTCGAAGCGCGGGCCGACGAGCGCATCGGTGTGCAGTGTGTCCATGACCCGGTCGACGAAGTCCGCCGAGACTTCTGGGGCGGAGATCTGGTGCATGCCGATCCGCACCGCCGTCGACTCGACGAAGCCGGCTGACGGATCCGGCGTGGTGTGCTGCCGGAGGAGGGCTTGGAAGGCCTCTGCCGCCGGATCCGGCGTCCCCTGGGCTGGTCTGTGATCGCTCGGGCTCATGTTTGCAGGTAGGGGCGCAGCTTGTCCTTGAGTGCTTCCTTGGCCCGGTGTAGGCGCGACTTCACCGTGCCTTCGCTGCAGTCCATGACCCCTGCGATGCTCTTGAGGTCCATTTGTTCGAACTCGCGCAGGACGAACACCATGCGGTGGTCGGGGCTTAGCTGCTGAAGAGCCGCTTCTATTTGCTGGCCCAGTTCCGCATTCAGGGCCGTATCGCCAGGTTTACGCGCACCGGCATCCTCGAGTTCCCAAGTTCCGGCCTCATCTTCCTCCCCGCCCAGGGAAAACGTGGGCAGCCGGCGCTTCTTGAGCACGTCGAAGCAGTGGTTCTTGACGAAGGTGAAGGCCCAGGTCGTGAACTTGACGCCCCGGTCCGGATCGAACCGGTCGATGGCCTTGAAGATCTTCAGGAAGACCTCCTGGGCGATATCCTCGATATCTTCGGCAAAACGCCGTCCGACGAAGCGATGAACCGTGGCCAGGACGGGGCGGTGCAGCGCCTCGACGATGCGGCGGCTGGCGTCCGCGTCGCCCGCGGCCGCGGAACGGATGTCGGCGAGGGGCACGTCCTCCACTGTCGGTATGGTAGGCCGGTGCGGTGGGGTGGGGCAACGGAGGGGCAAACCTCACAGCGGATCGGTCATTGGATCCGCCCCGGCAAGTGGCTAAACCCAGCTTCCCTCCGTTGGGCCCTGCAAGGGACCGTTTTTCCCCAATCGACCCGGCTCAGGTGAAACGAGACCTCGTCCTCTTCCTGCTGCTTGCCGCCATCTGGCAGCTGTGGTCCGGTCATGCCGAGACTCTGATCCTCGTCTTCGGTTTGCTCTCGTGCCTCATCGTCACGCTGATGGCGCGGCGCATGGACCGGACCGATGGATCCTTCGTCGATTGGATGCTGGCCGCGAGGTCGCTTCTCTACGTGCCGTGGCTCTTGCTGGAGATCGTGAAGTCGAACCTCCAGGTCGCCGGCGTGATCCTCAATCCCAGGCTCGCGATCCGACCGCGCCTCGTGCGCGTCAAGGGCAGCCAGAAAACGGAGCTGGGGCAGGTGATCTACGCCAACTCCATCACGTTGACACCGGGGACCATCACGTTGGACGTGCGCGACGGCGAGTTCCTTGTGCACGCTCTTACGGAGGAGGCAGCCGCGGGAGTGGAGAGCGGCAACATGGACCGGCGTGTTACGGCGCTAGAGGGTCGGCGATAGATGTTCGTCGCCGCGATGGTGGGTGTGCTGGTGACGATGTTCTTGGCGCTCGTCCGCGCCGCGCTTGGACCGACTGTCTTCGACCGGATCCTGGCCGCGAACATGTTTGGCACCAAGACGGTGCTCTTGATCGCCGTTGCGGGCTTCCTCACGGAGCGACCCGACTGGCTCGACCTGGCGATTGTCTACGCGCTCGTGAACTTCGCCGGAACGATCGCCGTGGCCAAGTTCTGCCGCTTCGGCAACCTCGCCGATGACGTGGGGGGTGCGGAATGACCATGGCGATCGAGATTGCGTCCTGGTTCCTGCTCGTGTCCGGGTCGATCTTCTGCGTCATCGGCGGGATCGGTCTGCACCGGATGCCCGACTTCTACACCCGAACTCACGCCGCCTCGATCACGGACACGCTGGGTGCTGGGCAGGTGCTCGTCGGGTTGATGCTGCAGGAGGGCCTGACCCTGGTGACGGTCAAGCTCATCATGGTCGGGGTCCTTCTGTTCCTGACCAGCCCGACGGCGGCACATGCACTGGTCAAGGCCGCGGCCGCGCATGGCGTACGCTTCGACGGAGCACCTGGCGGTGTCAGCGAAGCAGCAGACGAGCGGGCTGGCGATGATTGAACTCATCCTGTTTGTCTTGTTGGTGGCCACGGCCGTGGTCGTTGCCCGGCTCCGGGACTTGTTCGCGGCAGTCATGTTGACCGGGATCTTCAGTCTGGTTTCGGCCGGGCTGTTCACGCTGATGGACGCTGTCGATGTCGCGTTCACCGAGGCGGCGGTCGGCGCAGGGATCTCCACGATTCTGATGCTGGGCACACTGTCGCTGACCGCGCGGCGTGAGGAGCAGCAGCCGGTGCGATTGCTTCCCTTCCTTGTCGTGATCCTGGTCGGTGGCGCGCTGATCGCGGGGACTGTGGACATGCCGGCGTATGGCGCCCTCGAGGCTCCGATTCACCAGCACCCGATGTACAACGAGTTCATCACCGGCACAGAGCAGAAGGTGCACCTGCCCAATGTTGTCACGGCGGTGCTGGCCAGCTACCGCGGCTACGACACCTTTGGCGAGACGACGGTGGTCTTCGCGGCGGCGATCGGCGTGTTCCTGGTCCTCGGCGGCAGGCGCAAGAAGTCGGCGAAGATCGACGGGGGAACGCCATGAGTGGCCTGGATCCGTTGGCTGGCGTGGACTCTGCGAACGGGCGTCGCGACCCGATGCGGATGCAGGAGAAGCTCGTCCTGCGCATCGTCTCGAAGGCGACGGTCCCGTTCATCCTGCTGTTCGCGCTCTACGTGCAGTTCCACGGTGATTTCGGGCCGGGCGGAGGGTTCCAGGCGGGCGTCATCTTCGCCGCTGGACTGATCCTCTACGGTGTGATCTTCGGTCTCGACATGCTCGAGCGGGTCGCGCCGCCGCGCGTGGTCGAGTTCGGCATCGCGTTGGGGATCCTGATCTACGGTGGAGTGGGTGTCGTGTCGTTGTTCCTTGGGCATGGCGATGCCCCGGCCGGGAACTTCCTGGACTACAACGGGCTCGCGCACGACCCCGTGCACGGCCAGCACCTCGGCATCCTCCTCGTCGAGCTCGGGGTGGGCATCACTGTCACGGCCGCGATGCTCGCGATCTTCTACATGTTCGCCGGGCGTCGCATGGTGGAACGGCCGGAGTTCGGGGCTCCCGAGGAGGACCAGCCGTGAGCCAGGTGATGGATCATGGGATCTACTGGCTGTGCATCGTCCTGATGATGATCGGGCTCTACACGGTCATCTCTCGCGATAACCTCGTGAAGAAGATCATGGGCCTGAACATCTTCCAGGTGTCCGTGATCATGTTCTACGTGTCCATGGGCAAGATCAGCGGCGGGACCCCGCCGATCCTGGTGCCCAAGGACCAGCCCGGTGCCGCCGAGGTCGTCTATAGCAACCCCCTCCCTCACGTCCTGATGCTGACCGCAATTGTGGTCGGCGTCGCGACCACCGCCCTTGGACTGGCACTGGTCGTGCGGATCCAGGAGATGTACGGCACGGTTGAGGAAGACGAGATCATCGAGATGGACCGGACAGAATGACGGCCCACCTCCCCATCCTGCAAGTCGTGCTGCCGCTCATGGCAGCACCGCTGTGCCTGTTGATCCGCAACGGTCCTGCGACTCGCTACCTGGCGATCGGCGTGGCATGGACGTCGCTCTGGATCGCCTGTCAGTTGCTCGGTCAGGTGGTCGCTGAGGGTCCGATCTCCTACATGCTGGGCGGCTGGGTCGCACCGTTCGGGATCGAGTACCGGATCGACGCCGTCAACGCCTACTTGCTCGTGATCGTCACCATGATCGCGTCAGTGGTGCTGCCGTTCGGTGTCGACCGCATTCCGCTCACGGTCCCGGCGGGCAAGGAATACCTCTACAACGCCGCGTTCCTGCTGTGCATCTGCGGACTACTCGGGATCTCGATCACGGGAGACATCTTCAACGTCTTCGTCTTCCTCGAGATCAGCTCGCTGGCTTCCTACACGCTGATCAGCCTCGGCAAGGGACGCCGGGCACTGCGTGCCGCGTTCTCCTACCTGGTCATGGGAACCGTCGGCGGCACTTTCTTTCTGATCGGGGTAGGCCTCCTCTATCAAGCGACCGGCACGCTCAACATGGCGGACCTTGCGGAGCGACTGCCGGCCAGTTTCGGTGCGCGTAGCGTGGTCGTGTCCTTCGCCTTTCTCACGGTCGGAATCGGCATCAAGCTGGCGGTGTTTCCGCTGCACCAGTGGCTGCCGAACGCGTACTCGCACGCGCCCGCGAGGGTCTCCGCCTTCCTGGCGGCCACCGCCACCAAGGTGTCGTTCTATCTGCTGCTGCGTGTGTTCTTCGGCATCTTCGGCGTGACCTACGTGTTCGGGACGCTGCGCGCGCAGAACCTGCTGATCCCGCTGTCGCTGCTGGCGATGTTCGTCGGCTCGGTCGCTGCCATCAACCAGACCAACATCAAGCGGCTCCTGGCCTACTCGAGCATCGCGCAGATTGGTTACATGACCCTCGGCCTCAGCATGGCCTCGGTGGATGGGCTGACCGGGGGCATCGTTCACCTGTTCAACCATGCCCTGATGAAGGGTGGCCTCTTCCTCGTGGTTGCGTGCGTGGGCTACCGGCTCGGATCGGACCGGGTGGAGGACTGGAGCGGAGTCGGTCGTCGCATGCCCTGGACCATGGCCGCTTTCGTGGTCGGCGGCCTGAGCCTCATCGGTGTGCCGGGCACGGTCGGCTTCGTCAGCAAGTGGTACCTCGTGCTCGGCGCGATCAACCGCGGCTGGACTCTGGTCGCACCACTGATCCTGCTGAGCTCGCTGCTCGCCGTGGTCTACGTGTGGAGGATCATCGAGATCGCGTGGTTCCGTCAGGCGCCCGCGGGAGCCAAGAGGGAAGAAGCGCCGCTGTCGATGTTGGTGCCGACCTGGGTCCTGATCGGCGCCACGCTCTACTTCGGCTTCCACACTGACCTGACGGTCGGTGTGGCCCGACAGGCCGCCCAGGCGCTGCTGGGAGGCACGCCGTGAGTCCGGCCGCGAATATCGGCTGGGCGCTGCTTGTCCCGGTGATCGCTGCGCTCGGTGTGGCGATCGCCGGCTGCAAGGTCGATGAGCGCGACGCGGCGCAGCAACCGGGCGGGCTGATCGGCAACGCCAACCTGCGCGACGGGGTGACGGTTGTCGCCGGTCTGGTGACGCTGGCCCTTGTGCTCAGGCTGTTGCCGGCGGTGCTCGCTGGTGAGAGTCCGTCGCTCGAGCTCGTCGAAGTGCTGCCGGGAGTCATGCTCGCTTTTTCGCTCGAGCCCCTGGGCATGCTGTTCGCCCTGGTCGCTTCCTGCCTGTGGATCCCGACGTCGATCTATGCGTTCGGCTACATGCGTGGTCACCACGAGAAGAACCAGACCCGGTTCTTCGTGTGTTTCGCGATCGCGATCGCCGCGGCCCTGGGCATCGCCTTCGCGCGCAACCTGTTCACGCTGTTCCTGTTCTACGAAGTCCTGACGTTCTCGACCTACCCGCTCGTCACGCACGACGGAACCGAGAAGGCGAAGCGTGCGGGCCGGGTCTACCTCGGCGTGCTTGTGTTCACGTCGGTGACATTCCTCCTTCTCGCCATCGTGTGGACCTGGCAGATGACCGGAACCCTGGAGTTCACGCGCGGCGGAATCCTCGCCGGTCATGCGGAGGGCACCGAGGTCATCGTGTTGCTGGCGCTGTTCGCCTTCGGCACTGGCAAGGCGGCATTGATGCCGTTCCACCGCTGGCTGCCCAACGCGATGGTGGCGCCAACTCCTGTGAGCGCGCTGCTGCACGCGGTGGCGGTCGTGAAGGCCGGTGTGTTTACGGTGCTGAAGGTCGTCGTCTACGTGTTCGGCATCGACTTTCTCGCGAACGGGAACTACAGCAACTGGCTGTGCTGGGTCGCTTCGTTCACGCTGCTCGCTTCCTCCGCGATTGCCCTGACCAAGGACAACCTCAAAGCACGGCTGGCCTACTCGACCATCAGTCAACTGGCCTACATCGTCCTCGGCGCCGCGCTAGCAACCCAGGACTCGGTCATCGGTGCTGGCATGCACATCGCCATGCACGCGCTCGGGAAGATCACGCTGTTCTTCTGCGCCGGGTCGATCATCGTCTTCGCGCACAAGACCGAGATCAGCACCATGGACGGCATCGGGCGCCGCATGCCCTGGACCATGGCGGCCTTCTTCCTGGCTTCGCTGAGCATCATCGGCCTGCCGCCGATGGGCGGCTCCTGGAGCAAGTGGTACCTCGCCCTTGGCGCCGTCGAATCGGACCAGGCCATCTTCATCGGCGTCTTGATGCTGAGCTCGTTGCTCAGCATCGGCTACCTCATGCCGGTAGTAGCACGCGGGTTCTTCATGCCGCCGAAGCCATGGACTGACGAGCATGGGCACGAGCGCGCGGCGCAGACGGAGTACTCCGAGGGGTCGCCCTTGTGCACGGTGCCGCTGTGCCTGACGGCGCTCGGATGTATCGCCATGTTCTTCTACGGCTCCGAGCTGCGGGCGCTGCTCTTGCC
>NYZE01000070.1 GCA_002685965.1 Planctomycetota bacterium
AAGGCCAAGGTGGTTTCCTTCGGCGGTGTTCGCCGGGGGGATGCGCGCAGGGCGAGAGACCCTGGCGAACAAAGCTTCCGACGGCGCGTGGCGCCGCGTTCTTGGTGCGTGATCGAGAGGACCATGCGCCATGCAGCAAGCCTGCCTGTCCATCCGCGTTGACGCCACCAATCCCCGGCACCACCTCTGGTGCAACAACGGCACGTGGTGGATCCACTACACGCTGAACACCAGCGACGGCCGCATCCGCCGGGTAAGGCGCTCGCTCGGGACTCACGACCTGCGCGAAGCAGCGGCGCGACGTGACGAGTTGCTCGCGCGACTCGCGGTCGAAGGAGCCCGGGTGTCATGACTACTCCAGGCAAGGAGGCCCTCTGCCACGCCACGGCCGGGCGGTCAGCCGCGAAGCCCGCGATCGGCGCCAAGCCCCGGCAACGGCGGAAGGCCGGCGCCGCGAACGCGGCCAAGCGGACGACGAAGTCACGAAAGTCCTCCGCGACTGCGCGCAAGACGTCCGGATCGAAGAAGGCTACGGCGGAGTCGAACGGGCAGGCCGCGCAGCATGTCGACACGGCCGTGACCTTGCCCTCACTGCTCACGCAACCGCTGGGGCTCGAGGGTTGGGCTGCGCTCGAACCCGTGATCCTCGCGTCGCTGGCGTCCGCCGAGCCGCTGCTGCTGATCGGCCGGCATGGCGCCGCCAAGAGCTTCCTGCTCGAGCGCCTGGCCGAGGCGCTCGGGTTCGAGTTCCGCTGCTACAACGCCAGCCTGATCGACTACGACGACCTGGTCGGCATCCCGGTGCCCGACGAGGACGGCGAGTCGCTGCGCTACATCTCGACGCCCACGTCGATCTGGGACGCCGAGGTCGTGTTCGTGGATGAGATCAGCCGCACGCGTCCCGACCTGGCCAACAAGTTGTTCCCGATCATCCACGAGCGCCGCGTGCAGGGCGTCGCGCTCGAGCGCTTGCGTCATCGCTGGGCGGCCATGAATCCGGTCGCAGCCGACGATGGCGAGAGCGACGACGACCCGCCGTATCTCGGCGTCGAACCGCTCGACCCGGCGCTGGCCGACCGCTTCACCTTCCTGATCGAGGTCCCCGACTGGGATGAACTGACGAGCGCCGAACAGACTCGCCTGCTGGTGGATCAGTTCCGCGGCAAGCACCCGTTTCCGATCGACCTCGAAGCCCTCGTGCACGACGCGGCGCGCACCTTCGCGCTGCTGTGCGAGCAGCTGCCCGAACACCTTGTGGCGTACTTCCTGGCGCTGGGCTCGGTGCGGGCAAGCGACGGGCTGCGGCCATTCTCGACGCGGCGCATGGCGACGCTGCTGCGCGCCGCCCTGGCGGTGCAGGCCGCGCGGGTGGTGCTGGCCAGGGGTGCCGACGCCAGCCCGCAGGACGTCGATTGGCAGACCAGCCTCTGGCTCGCCGTGCAGCACGGTGATCCGGCCCTGGCGACGGTCGGGCGCATCGACCGTGCGCGCCAGCTGGCCCTGCACCGGCAGGCCTGGGCGGTGTCGGGCCTGGAAGCCGACGATCCCTGGCGCGCATTGCTGGAGGTCAGCGACCCGGTCGAACGCGTGGCTTGCGCGCTGCGCTTGCCCGGCGGTGTGTCACTCGAAGATCTCGGATCGCTGGTGCTCGATGCGCTGGCGTCCGAGGAGAACCAGGCGCTGCGCACGGCGCTGGCGCTGGCACTTTACCTGGGCTGCCGTGAAATCCACGGGCTGCCGGCGGTCGTCGTCGAGACCCTCGGACAGATCGTCAGGCGCGTGCTGATGTTCGTGGAACGGCCGCTGCATCTGAGGACCGTGAAGTCACCGCACAAGGGTGTCGCCCTGGAGGTACAGAGCATCGTCGCCGGGATGCCCGCACAGGACGGGCAGCCCGAGGCCACGCGTGATCGCTACGCCTGCAACCTGCTCCGATCTCTGTTGCCGGGCGGCTACACCGGTACGACGCCCATCGGCGTGCACACGCTCTTCGTGCAGTGCTGGGAGCGCTTCGACCTCACTATCTCGCAGACGGAGGTGCAGGCATGAGCGGCTGGCATCGCTACTACGGGAGCACCACGGTGAACTGCGACCAGGTCGGCGTCTACGGTCCGCCGGTGGCCTTCAGCGTCTTCGCGTTCTTGCAGCACGGTCGTCGGATGCTGCCTCTTGCCCTCAAGCGCAGGATCAACCGGATCGGCCTCGCAGGTCTGGACAACGAAGAACTCAGGACAGCGCTCGCGGCGGTCTCTCCGGGGACATTCCTCGACATCGATCCACTCGCGCCCCCGCCGTTGCAAGGCGTAATCGTGGGTTGGCGGCGGCTGGAGCCGGAGATCGCCGGGGATTCCCATTCCGTGGCGTACCCCGGGCTGGGGCTCGACAAGCTAGGCTACTGCACTGACCTGGCTTTGACTCTTCGCATTCTGGCGCGCTGTGAAGGTGGTCTCTACCTGGGACACCGCACACCGAGCGGCAGCCTGACGGAGCTGGCGGTGCGGCGGCTCATCTTCGACGACCCACGGCTCGCGCGCCTTTCGTGTGTAGGCCCGGTGCCGCCCAAGCACTGGCCACTGTTGGAGAAGGAGGTGGCGGCCAAGGCGGCCGAGCGGGCCGCGCGACGGGCCCGGACGAAGTCGCCGAAGAGGCCGTCCCGCGCCGGCCGCCGTGGCCGGAGATCCGCGCCATGAGTACTGACACCAGAAGCCTGCGCGCGCGCCTGTTCGACGTGGTTCCGGCCGCCAGTTTCCAGATGGAGAAGCTGCTGGGGCTGGTCGACATCGTACTCAGCGATGCCGTGGCGACCGCAGCCGTGGAGTGCTCGTTCGCGCCGCGCATGTTGCTCAACCCACAGTTCGTCGAGCAATACTGCCAGCGCGACGGACACCTGTTGATGCTCGTCATGCACGAGTTGCAGCACATCATCCTGGGGCACACGCGGCTGTTCCCCCGCGTCACGATGGCGCACAACCTGGCTTTCGACGCGATCATCAACGCGATGCTCTGCAAGCAATTCCCTTCCGAGGCAGGGTTCTTCCAGGCTACCAACGGCTGGGACGCCTTCCCGGGCCGTCTGCTGCGCCCCGCGCCGGGGTGGCCGACTGCGCCCGAGCCCATGGCGGGCGACGCCAGCGGCCGCGAATGCGAGGTGCACGCCCTGCTCTACGATGGAGAGGGGCAGCAGGTGACCTATCACGAACTGTTCGAGCTGCTCGTGAAGGAGTTCGAAACGCGCGCCGCGCAGACTGCCGGCGCCGGGCAAACGGTCGGGCAGGCCACCGGCCCCGAACAGGTAGCCGGCGACGCCGTGCTGCTCGGCGATCATGGTGGCCCCGACGGCGCCGGCGCGTTCGACGAGCAAGCCACCCGGGACGAGACCACGCGCAGCGTGCTGCGACGCGTCGTGGAGGACTGGCCGTCTCCGGACCAGCCGCTGGGCGGGCGGGCCGCGGGATGCAGCCAGAAGGACTGGAGCCTGGAGCCGATCCGGTCCCCCCGCACCGCCTTGCGCAATGCGTTGCGACGGCTGTTGCGACGGGCTGGCGTGACCAGCGGAGCGGCCCGGGCGCACCACCGGCGCACGCGCGTCGAGACGACCATCCGGGTCGGCACGGTGCGGCCGCAGGCCCGCGATCGGCGGGCGCACGCCTGGACTCGTTTGTACGGCGCGCCGCCACTGCTCTGGCGCGGGCGGGCCAGGCACACGCAGCAGCTGAGACGGCCGCAGGCGACGGCCCATGTCTACCTCGACGTCAGCGGCTCGATGGACGCCGCCCTGCCAACGCTGGCAGCCGCCCTGCGAGAGCCCCACCGCGCGGGCGCGATCCGCCTGTTCGTGTTCAGCACGGTGATCGACGAGGCACGGCCGGGCGGTCTCGCCAAACAACGCTTCGCGAACACCGGCGGCACGGACATCCGTTGCGTCCTGGAGCACCTCGCTTCGTTCGGAACTCACCAGCGGCCGCGCCGGGTCGTATTGCTCACCGATGGTGAAGTGGGCACGGTGGACCCCGACGAGTTGCAGCGTCTTCGCGTGTCGCTGTTCGTCGGCCATTACGCTGCCTACGGCACGCAGTCGGCGCGCAATCTGGCGAAGGTCGCCCGGCACATCGAGGTGCTGCCGACGCTGCCAGGCGCGAGGGGCGCGCGGCGATGACGAAGCGATCGAAGAACGCGAAGGTGAGCAAGATCTCGACGAGGCCACGATCACGACAAGCAGCACGTTCGAAGAACTCAAGGTGGATTCTTTGGACGCCGTCGAGATCGGGTTTGAAGTCGAAGAGGAGCTCCGCGTCATCATTCCGACCGACGAGCTCGGCGAGCTGAGAACGGTCGGCGACGTTGTCGCCGGCCTACAGCGCGTCGTCGCCAAGAGCGAAGCCGAGCAGAGGCAGGCCGGATCTTGCAACGAGGCGCGGCACTCTGAATGCTTGGCTGCCATGCCCGAAATCGGCAAGGCTGCACCTGCATTCGCGCTCGCGAACCAGGACGACGAAGAGGTTCAACTCAGCGATTTTGAAGGCCGTTGGGTCGTGCTCTGGTTTTATCCAAAGGACGACACGCCTGGCTGAACGGTCGAGGCAAACGAGTTCACCTCCGAGCTGAAGAAGTTCGAAGCGCTCGACGCCGTCATCTTGGGCTGTAGTCCAGACTCCACAGCGAGCCATCGCGACTTCATCGCCAAGTTCAACATCAGGGTCACGCTCCTGTCCGACCCGGACAAGAAGGCGATGGGTCCGTACGGTGCTTGGGGCGAGAAGAAGCTCTACGGCAAGACGACAGTCGGCGTCATTCGCTCGACGGTCTTGATCGATCCAGGCGGCAACGTCGCCCACCACTGGAAGAGCGTCAAGGCACAGGGGCACGCCGGCTACGTGCATGCCAAGCTCACCGAACTGCGGGCGTAGTACTCGCTATCCTGGGTGCGTTCACGCAGCCCTGAGGCGGCCGCTCAGGGGCGAACTCGGCCCTTGGCCTGCGCGGCGATGAACTCCAGAAACGTCTCACCCAGATCCGCGGCCTTCTTCTCGCCCACTCCCCTGACCTCGAGCAGCTCGTCGCGGTTGGAGGGCTTTTGCCGGGCCATGGCAGCCAAGGTGCGGTCGTTGAAGATGATGTAGGGCGGAACCCCGCGCTCCAGAGCGATCTCGCGGCGCAGTTTGCGCAGGCGCTCGAAGAGCCCTTGATCGGAGCTGTCGAGATCTTCCGCGGTGGGAGATGCCGCGCCGCGCGTGCGTTTGGAGCTCTTGCGTTTCGGGATGGCGAACAGCGTGACCTCGGTCTCGCCGTGCAGGACTTTGACCCCGCTTTCTGTCAGCTGAAGCGTGGGGTATCTATCCCCGACGACGCTCAGGTTTTTGAAGCCGATGAGTTGATCGATCCAGCCGCGAACCTGCTGGATGCTGTTGTCCTTCAGGAGGCCGTAGGTGGAGACGCGGTCGTGGCCGTTTTGACGGATATTGGCGGTCGAGCCTCCGCACAGGACCGTGGCGATGTGTTGGCCTCCGAAGCGCTGCCCGCAGTGTATGACGGTGGACAGGATCTTCTGGGCGATCACCTTGGCGTCGGGCTCGATCCGGATTTCGCCCAGGCAGACATCACAGGCGCCACAACCACTTGAGTCGCCGGGGTTGTCGTTCCGGCTGTTCGGGTGTTCGTAGGTTTGACCGAAGTACTCGACCAGCTGGCGATGGCGGCACACGAAGCGGTTCGTGTAGTCCATCATCGCGCTCAAGCGTTCGATGGCCGATTCGAGCGCCGCATCGTCGACCGTCTTGCCTTCCATTCGCGCCTCTTCGTGCCCGCGCTGGAAGAGCGACTTCCAGGTGAAGAAGTCGGTGCCCGAATAGAACAGGACGCATTCGGCCGGTAACCCATCGCGACCGGCGCGACCGATCTCTTGGCTGTACTGTTCGATGCCCTTGGGCAAAGCTCCGTGTACGACGAAGCGCACGTCGGTGCGATCGATGCCCATCCCGAAGGCGACCGTTGCCACGACGACATCGATCTCTTCGTTGAGAAAGCGTTCCTGCACGTCCTTGCGGCGCTCGTTCGTGAGGCCCGCGTGGTAGGCGAGAGACTTGACGCCGCGTCGGCTGAGATCGTCCGCCAGGCGCTCGACGTCCTTGCGCGAGATGCAGTAGACGATGCCCGCGCGATCCTTGTGACGCTCGACGACCTCCATGACCTGTTGCGCCAGGACTTGGCGCTGCTTGACGCGGTAGGTCAGGTTCGGTCGATCGCACTGGCCGACGATGACCAGGGGATCCTCGAGTTGCAGCTGGGCGAGAATGTCGCGGCGGACCCGCTCGGTGGCGGTCGCGGTGAAG
>NYZE01000071.1 GCA_002685965.1 Planctomycetota bacterium
CGCTGCTGGTCGAGAACGGCACCATGGATCAGGCGCTGTTTGGTCTGGAGAGCACCGGCAAGCTGCTGATCTTCCTGGCGTTTGGCATCAAGGCTGCCTTCCCGCTGCTGCACAGCTGGCTGCAGGACTCGTACCCTGAAGGCACGGTTACTGGCACGGTTTGGCTCTCGGCGTTCACGACGAAGCTTGCGATCTACTCGTTGGCGCGCGGCTTTGCCGGGACCGAGGTCTTGATCCCGATCGGCGCGGCGATGACGGCCATCCCGATCTTCTACGCGGTCATCGAGAACGATCTCCGCAAGGTCCTCGCCTACAGCCTCAACAACCAGCTGGGGTTCATGGTTGTGGGCATTGGCATCGGCACCGAGTTGGCGCTGAACGGCACGGCGTCGCACGCCTTCGCCCACATCCTCTACAAGGGCCTGCTCTTCATGACGATGGGGGCGGTGCTGTTCCGTGTCGGTACGGTCAAGGGCTCGGACCTCGGCGGGCTGTGGCGGTCGATGCCGTGGACGACGACGTTCTGCTGCATCGGCGCTGCTTCGATCTCTGCCTTCCCGTTGTTCTCGGGTTTCGTCAGCAAGTCGATGATCTTGACTGCGGCGGCGGAGGGGCACCACACGGTGACCTTCCTGATCCTGTTGTTTGCGAGCGCTGGCGTCTTCCACCACTCCGGGATCAAGATCCCCTACTTCGCGTTTTTCGCGCACGACCGTGGCCTGCGTCCGAAGGAAGCACCGCTAAACATGCTCGTTGCCATGGCCATTGCGGCGACGTTGTGCGTCGGCATCGGCTGCTGGCCCAAGCCGCTCTACGACTTGCTGCCCTACACAGTCAACTTCAACCCGTACGACACGACGCACGTCGTCACGCAGTTGCAGCTCTTGCTGTATTCCGCGGTGGCCTTCGTCTTCCTGCAGAAGACTGGCCTCTACCCACCCGAGCTGCGTTCGACCAACATCGACGCCGAGTGGATCTACCGAAAAGGCGGGCGCGGTCTCGTCATGACGACTTGGAGCGTGGCTGCCACCATCAGCGCGACCTCCTGGTCTACAGTCGTCCGCATCCGTGACCGCCTCGTTGCCCGCGTCCGCTGGCTGCACAGTCCGAGCGGCCGCCTCGGGGAGCCGTGGCCGATTGGCGAGGCTGCTCTCCTCGCCGCAGGTCTACTCGCCGCCTACATCCTGCTCTCGTACGCGTAGGAGCACGAGCGTCGCTCTGTCCGTCGCCTTCCCCTTACAGCAGGTACTTGATTAGCTCGGGGTCGTCTCCGGCGTCACCGAGGCGTTCGGTGACGAAGTCCTCGTCGACGACGAGTTCGCTGCCGGACATCTCGGAGGCGTCGAAGCTGATCTCCTCGAGGAGGCGCTCGAGGGCCGTCATGAGGCGACGGGCGCCGATGTTCTGGGTCGTCTTGTTGGCCTTGAAGGCGACTGCGGCGATGCGCGCGATGCCTTCCTCGGTGAAACGGAGCGTGACGCCCTCGGTGTCGAGCAATGCCACGTATTGCTTGGTGAGGCTGTTGCGCGGCTCGACGAGGATGCGGCAGAAGTCCTCCTCGGTCAGGGCCGACAGCGCGACGCGCACCGGGAACCGGCCCTGCAGTTCGGGGATGAGGTCGCTGGGTTTGCTCTGATGGAAGGCTCCCGCCGCGACGAACAGGATGTGGTTCGTGCTGACGTGACCGTATTTGGTGTAGACGGTGCAACCTTCGATCACGGTCAGGAGGTCGCGCTGCACGCCACCTCGTGAGACGTCGGGGCCCTCGCCGCCCATGGCCACGACCTTGTCGACTTCGTCGATGAAGAGAATGCCGTCGTTCTCGCAGCGCTCGACGGCTTCCTGTTGCACCTCGTCCATGTCGATCAGCGCTTCGGCCTCTTCATCGGCAATGAGGCGGCGTGCTTCGCTGACCGTGATCTTGCGCTCCTTGGTGCGGTCGGCCGGGTTGCGGCCCCACATCTCCTGCAACGCTTGCGTGTCGATGCCCATCGTCTCGGTGCCCTGCGGCCCCATGATCGATAGGCTCGGCGTCGACTTGTCGCGCACTTCGATGGACACCCTCTCGTCCTCGAGATCGCCGGCGTCGAGACGCGTGGCGAGCTCGGCCCGCGCGCTCTCGCGCTCGGTCCTGCGTGCCGCCAACTCGTTGTCGCCGAGCAGCGGTGCGGGCGCATCCTCGGACGAGCCGATCATGGGCCGCCACAGGCCACCGTCCTGCACGAACTGAACCTCGTCTTCCGGCATGCCGTAGCCGGGGTCGTCCTCGTCCGGGTCGAGGTCACGGTCCTCGATCAGGGCAGCGAGCACGCGGTCGCGGGCCGCGTCCTTGGCCTTGGCGCGCACCTCTTTGCTCTTCTCGTCACGCACGATGCGGAACGACGTCTCCATGAGGTCCCGTACCATGCTCTCGACGTCGCGGCCGTGGTAGCCGACCTCGGAGTACTTGCTCGCTTCCACCTTGAGGAATGGAGCGTTGGCGAGGTCGGCCATGCGCCGCGCAATCTCGGTCTTGCCAACGCCGGTCGGGCCGATCAGCAGGATGTTCTTCGGATAGACGTCGGCGGCCAGCTCGGGCGAAAGCTGGCGTCGCCGCCATCGATTGCGCAAGGCGACGGCGACCGAGCGCTTGGCGCGCGACTGGCCGACGATGTAGCGATCGAGGCGTTCGACAATCTCTACGGGAGTCAGGAACGACATGCTGCGGAGATTAGAGCTAGTGCTTGGGAAGAGCGCTGCGACAATCTGTCACATGCGCAGAGGCGAGGTGAAACGTGCGGTGACCCCGGCGCCACGGATGCTTCCGCGATCATGACCGGTCTCGGGGGAAAACGCAGCACCGCTGGGCTCACCTTTGGCGCGGCGATCGTCGTGTTCGTGCTCGTTGGATGGTGGCTCGATGATCACTTTGGCACCAGTCCCACGCTGCTCCTGATCGGTTTTGGCCTCGGCGCTGTGGGGGGTTTCATCCACCTCGTCGAGACGGTGTCGCCCGGGACGCTGTTCAAGGCGCGCAAGAAAGGCAAAAACTGACGCTCCAATCTGGAGTGGCGCCGGTTTCGCCCTTATGAACTGGGCGCCGACGCAGTCGCTTTTCCATTGGCGCCTTGCCAGTGTCTTTTGCCAGTGTATTGCAATGGTTCGCTGCGCCCCACTTCGATGACCAGAGAAAGCAAGAATAGCACGCCTGAGACCCGTCGCCTGCTGGTGGCGTTCGTCGTTGCGAGTATCGGCGCGGTGGTGACGTCGCTGGTCGGTGTGCTCGTTGCCCCTGAGCTGTCTGGGGGTGCCGCGGCAGCCCTGCAGCGCGGGTGCCTGATCGCCGGCGCGACTGCGCTCTTGGTCGGTGTGCTCGTCGGAGTCTGGACGATGCGCTCGTGCCAACGCGGCGGCTCGTCGTTCCTCGCGCCGATGGCCGGTGGCTTCCTCGTCAAGCTCGTCGTCCTGGCTGGGGGCACCGTGCTGCTCGCCGGTCCGCTGGCGGAGCTCGGCAATCACATCGCGTTCGCGGTTTGTTTCGCGCTCGCGGCCATGGCGTTTCAACTCCTCTTCACTCCGGCATTGCAGAGGGCGCTGAACGCCTGAGCGAATCCGGTTCGTCCCACCGAAACCTCTTCGAGTTCTCGAACACCATCGTGTCTCGCGGTCCACTCAAGCGCTTCCTGGCATGGGCAGCGCCGCTCCTGTTCCTCGTCGCCATCGCAATCGCGATGACCGGCCGAGTGTGGGGGGAGTTGCGTGCAGAGGGGCGGGCGGTGCCGGTCCAGGGACATGGTGCGACTGCCGCGGAGGCCGCACACGCGACCGCCGCCGCTGGCGACGAACATGCTGTCGACGGCGCGGCGATCTTCAACTCGCTCTATTCGCACACCACGCCGCATGTCTGGTCTGTGATCGACCTCGGCGACACGAAGGTGACCATCTACGACATCACGCTGTGGCAAGTCCTCGCTGTCGTATTGATGGTCGTGCTGTTCTGGATCGTACGCCGCTCACTAGAGCGAGCCGCCGATGGCGGCAGGATGAGTTGGATTGCGCGGGTCTTCTCCGGCTGGGTGATGTTCATCCGCGACGAGATGGTCATGCCCCTGATGGGGGAGAAGGACGGCAAGGCCTTCCTGCCCTACTTCCTGTTCGTGTTCTTCTTCATCGCCTTCATGAACCTGGTCGGCCTTCTCCCGGTCGGCAGAACGGCGACCGCGTCAATCGTCGTGACGGGTGCGCTCGCGCTCGTGACCTTCGTGCTGATGATCGGCGGTGGCATGAAGGAGCAGGGCGCAGCGGCGTTCTGGAAGAACCTGATACCACACGGTGTTCCGAAGGCTCTCGTGCCACTCATGTTCGTCGTCGAGATCATCGGGCTACTGGTCAAGCCGTTCGCCTTGATGATTCGACTGTACGCGAACATGCTCGCCGGGCACCTCGTGGTGCTCTCTTTCCTCGGTCTGATCCTCTACTTTGGGGCCGAGATCAAATCCTGGGCCTACCTGGTGGCGGTGCCATCGGTCGGCCTCGCCGTCTTCATCATGATCATCGAGGGCTTTGTTGCCCTCTTGCAGGCTTACATCTTCACTTACCTGTCGATCCTCTTCATCTCGATGTGCAGACATCCTGATCACTAGGGGCGGATCACCAACAGGTTCAGAGACACTTACAAATCTATAGGAGCGACATACATATGATCCTCTCGACTCTGCTCGCAGCTACGAGTCTCAAGGGACTCGGAGCGGGGCTCGGCGCCGGGTTGGCGGTCATCGGAGCTGGCATCGGGATCGGCAACATCGGTGCGAAGGCCGGCGACGGCATCGCGCGTCAACCCGAGGCAAGCGACAACATCCGCGGCAACGCGCTCATCCTGTCGGCGCTGATCGAGGGCGTGGCCCTGTTCGCAGTCGTGGTCGGACTCTTGTTGGCGCTCGGTGCCCAGGACTTCGCAGCGTAGCTTTTCTCCAATGGCTATTGCCGAGGTTGTCAGATGCAGGTCTTGCTGCTCACGACGCTCATAGCGGACTCGTTCGCGGCTCCACTCGCCGAAGATGGTGGCCATGAGTTCAATCCGCTTCTAATGGAGTTCGGGCCCGCGTTCTGGACGTGGGTCATCTTCCTGCTGTCGCTGCCTTTCATGTGGAAGGTCGTGTTCGGTCCGATCACGCAAGCGCTCTACAAGCGCGACGCGAAGGCCGATGACGCGATCACCAGCGCCAACGAGGCTCGGGCCGCCGCCGAGGCGGCGCGTCAAGAAACCGTGCAGCAACTCGAAGCAGCCAAGGCCGAAGCCCAACGTCAGATCCGTGAGGCGCGCGAGCGTGCCGAAGCACAGGCCAAGACCCTGCTCGAGCAAGCGCGGCGCGAAGCGGATCAGGATCGGCAGAAGGCGGTCGCAGAGATCGATGCAGAGCGCCGGCGTGCCCTGTCCGAGATCCGCGACCTGGCTGTTGACCTGTCCCTCGATGCCGCCACCCGTTTGGTCAAGCGCGACCTCAAGGGTGAGGACCAGAAGGGCTTCGTGAAGGACTTCCTGAGCGAGGTCGAACTGACGAGCAACTGATGGCGTCACTCACGAACAGATACACCTCGGCGTTGTTTGACGTCGCCCTTGCAGAGGGTTCGGCCGACGCGGTCGCGACCGATCTGCAGGTGCTCGGGATGGCGTTGAAGGATCGCCAGTTGCGTCAGTTGCTCGAGAACCCGAACGTGGAGGACGCAAAGAAGCACCAAGTGCTCGCCGCGCTTCTGTGCATCGGCGATCGGGAGCCACACGCGCGCACCCTGGCTTTTCTCGACGTGCTGTTGAGGCGGAAGCGGCAGACGGTGCTCGGTGACATCGTGCGCGCGTTCCGCGCACGAGCCCTCGATGTCCGCGGTGAGGTCGAGGGCAAGCTGGAGACGGCGCTTCCGCTCGAGGCGGAAGACGTCGCCCGGTTGCAGGACGCTTTGTCGAGCAAACTCGGCAAGGCGGTCCTGCTCGAAACAGAGGTTGTCGAGGACTTGCTCGGCGGTTTCCGGGTCCGCGTTGCGGACCGCATGTACGACGCGAGCCTGCGCGGCCAGTTGGACGCGCTCGGCCGCAAGCTCAAGGGCATCCCGATCGGCCAGCTCGGCTCGGGCGCTCAGTAGATACAGGTAGGCAACGATGGAACTACGACCGTCCGAAGTCACTTCGGTCCTGAAGAAGGAGATCGAAGGATTCGAAGGATCGCTCGGCCAGGAGAAGGTCGGCACCGTGCTGCAAGTTGGCGACGGTGTCGCGCGCGTCTTCGGACTCGACGAGTGCATGATGTCCGAGTTGCTCGAGTTTCCGAACGGCGTCAACGGCGTCGCGCTGAACCTCGAGGAGGACAACGTTGGCGCTGTGCTGCTCGGTGATGACACACTCATCAAGGAGGGCGACGTCGTCAAGTCGACCGGGCGCATCATCTCGGTGCCGACCGGCGACGCCATGCTCGGTCGCGTGGTCAACGCGCTCGGACAGCCGGTCGACGGCCAGGGCCCGATTGACCTGCCTGAGAGCGAGATGCGCACGATCGAGGGCATCGCGCCGTCCGTCACCGAACGCCAGCCGGTGACGGAGCCACTGCAGACGGGGGTCGTGTCGATCGACTCGATGATCCCGATTGGTCGCGGCCAGCGCGAGCTCATCATCGGCGACCGTCAGACCGGCAAGACGGCGCTGATCCTCGACACCTTCATCAACCAGAAGAGCACCGGCGGCGGCGACCCGTCGAACCCCGAGCAGGTTCTCTGCATCTACGTCGCGGTCGGCCAGAAGCAGTCGACCGTCAAGTCCTTCGTCCAGCTGCTCGAGGCGCACGGCGCCCTGCCGTACAGCGTCGTCGTCTCGGCGCCAGCTGGCGATCCGGCCTCGATGCAGTACCTCTCGTGCTACGGGGGCGCCGCCATCGGCGAACGTTTCCGCGACGAGGGCCGGCACGTCGTGATCGCCTACGACGACCTCTACAAGCAGGCGCTCGCTTATCGCCAGGTCATGTTGCTGCTGCGCCGGCCGCCTGGCCGCGAGGCTTTCCCGGGCGACGTGTTCAACCTGCACAGCCGCTTGCTCGAGCGCGCAGCCAAGCTGTCGGCCGCCAAGGGCGGCGGCTCGATGACGGCGCTGCCGGTCGTCGAGACCCAGGAAGGCGACGTCTCGGCCTACATCCCGACCAACGTGATCTCGATCACGGACGGCCAGATCTACCTCGAGTCGAGCCTCTTCAACGCGGGCGTGCGGCCGGGCGTCAACGTTGGCATCTCTGTCTCGCGCGTCGGGGGCGCGGCGCAGATCCCCGCCATGAAGAAGACCGCCGGCGGCCTGCGCATCAACCTGGCGCAGTACCGCGAGCTAGCGGCCTTCGCGCAGTTCGGCTCCGACCTCGACAGGGCGACGCAGCAGCAACTGACGCGCGGCGAGCGACTGGTCGAACTGCTCAAGCAGGGCCAATACAAGCCGTTCCCGGTCGAGGAGCAGGTCATGTTCGTCTACGCCGGCACGGCGGGTTCGCTCGACGAGTGCCCGGCCCCGCAGGCGCAGCGCTGGCGCGACGAACTCCTCGATTACATGCGCGGCAGCAGACCCGAGATTGGCCAGCAGATCCGCGAGAAGGGCAAGATCGACGACGATCTCAAGGCGGCGCTCGAGGGCGCCATCGCCGACTTCAACAAGACCTTCTCGGCCACTCAGTAAGGGGCGAACGGTAGACCGATGGCGAGCGTTCGCGATCTCAAAGTCCGCATCAAGGCCGTCTCCAACATCTGCCAGATCACTCGGGCGATGGAGATGGTTGCGACGACCAAGCTGCGTCGCTTCCAAACGCGTGCGGAGGCATCGGGACCATACACGCGCGAGATCGAGGGGCTCGTGCAGAGCCTCGCCGGTCACGTCGGCGGCGGTGGTGGACACCCTCTCTTCACCAGGCGGGAGGGCAAGCGGACCGGGCTGCTCATCGTGACGTCGGACCGCGGCTTGTGCGGCGCCTACAACACCAACGTGCTGCTCAAGCTGCGCGACTGGGAGCGCAGTCAGCCCGACCGGCAGTTCATGCGCTACGTGATCGGCAAGAAGGGCATGAGCTGGTTGTCGCGTCGCGACATCGACGTCGCCGGCTACTTCGAGGACCCGCCGCTCGAGCAGTCGCAGTTTCGCGACGCCGGACGTTTGGCTCAGCTCTTCGTCAAACAGGTCCTCGCCAACGAGCTCGACGAGGTGTTCCTCGTCTACACCGCATTCAAGACGATGACGACCTATGTGCCGACCATCGCACCATTCCTGCCTCTCGGACAGGTTGGCGACGAGGTCGGCGCCGACGGCAGCGGCGACAACGGGGTCGCGGAGTTCCTGCTCGAGCCCAGCCCCGAGCGGATCTTCGACATGTTGATCCCGAAGTATCTCGAGTCGCGGATGTTCAACGCTCTGATCGAGTCGTTGACGTCCGAATACGCCTCGCGCCGCGTCTCGATGAAGAACGCCACCGACTCGGCCAGCGAAATGGTTGGCGATCTGAAGCGTCTGTACAACCGCGCTCGCCAGGAGCGCATCACCAAGGAACTCCTCGAAATCATCGGCGGCGCCGAGGCCGTCTCGGGCTAGAGCCGACCGATTCTCGGGAGAAGAGGGAAACGAAACGTGACCACCGCTACTGCAGCCACCGGAACGATCCTCCAGGTCTTCGGACCCGTCGTGGATGTGCGCTTCCCGGAAGGGCAGCTGCCGGCGATCTACAACGCCGTGCACATTGACGATCCAATCCGCGCCAACAAGACGCTCGTGCTCGAGGTCGCCCAGCACCTCGGTGACGACACGGCTCGCTGCGTTGCGATGTCGTCGACCGATGGCCTGCGTCGCGGCACCGAAGCGCGCGACACCGGCGCGGCGATCAAGGTGCCGGTCGGACCCGAGACAATGGGTCGGCTGTTCGACCTCCTAGGGAATCCGCTCGAGGAGGGCGTCGCCCACCCGCGTACCGGCGAGACGATGGGCGGCGTGACGCCAACCGATTACTGGCCGATCCACCGTGAGGCGCCGACCTTTGAGGCGCAGGAAGCGATCACCGAGATCTTCGAGACCGGGCTGAAGGTCGTCGACCTTCTCTGCCCGTTCGCGAAGGGCGGCAAGATCGGCCTGTTCGGCGGCGCTGGTGTCGGTAAGACCGTGCTGATCCAGGAGTTGATCCGCATCACCGCGGTCGAGAAGGGTGGCTTCTCGGTGTTCTGCGGTGTCGGTGAACGCACCCGCGAAGGCAACGACCTCTGGCTCGAAATGGCGGAGGCGGAGTACACGGACGCTGAGGGCAACCAGGCTTCCGTGCTCGACAACGCCGTCCTTGTGTTCGGCCAGATGAACGAGCCGCCGGGATCGCGCCTGCGCGTCGGCCTGTCCGGGCTGACGATGGCGGAGTACTTCCGCGACGTCGAAGGCAAGGATGTCCTGCTCTTCATCGACAATATCTTCCGCTTCGTGCAGGCGGGTTCCGAGGTGTCGGCGCTGTTGGGTCGCATGCCGTCCGCCGTTGGCTACCAGCCGACCATGGCGTCCGAGATGGGCGCCATGCAGGAACGCATCACGTCGACCAACAAGGGTTCGGTCACGTCGATGCAGGCCATCTACGTGCCTGCCGACGACATCACTGACCCGGCGCCGGTCGCGACATTTGCCCACCTCGACTCGACGATCATCCTCGAGCGGCGCATCGCCGAGCTCGGCATCTATCCGGCCGTCGACCCACTCAAGTCGACGTCCAAGATGCTGACGCCCGACGCGGTTGGCGCCGAGCACTACCGGGTTGCTCGTGAGGTGCAGCGGACGCTGCAGCGCTACGAGGACCTCAAGGACATCATCTCGATCCTCGGTATCGAGGAGCTTGCCGACGAGGACAAGCTCTCGGTTGCGCGCGCGCGTCGTATGCAGCGCTTTCTGTCTCAGCCGTTCTTCGTTGCGGAGACCTTCACCGGCAAGGCCGGGCGCTTCGTGCCGGCCGAAGATACGGTGCGCTCGTTCGGTGAGATCCTCGATGGCAAGCACGACGACGTGCCGGAGCAGGCCTTCTACATGGTCGGGGGAATCGACGAGGCCATCGAGCAAGCCGGGAAGATGTAATGGCGGCCAGTTTACAAGTGCGCGTGATCACGCCCGAGAAGGTCGTCTTCGAGGGGTCCTGCACCCAGGTGCAGTATCCGGGCGAGGACGGTCTTTACGGTGTGCTGGCCAATCACGCGCCGATGGTCACGACGGTTGATGCAGGCGTGATCACCCTCAAGCAGGCAGACGGCAGCGAAGAGCACCTCTTTGTCAGCTCGGGCTTCGCCCAGGTCGCGCGCAACGAGCTGCGCTTTGCGGTCAACTCGGGTGAACTCGAGGGCGAGATCGACATGGAGCGCGCGGAACGCGCCGCGACCCGGGCTCGCGAACGCATCGCCCAGAGCAAGCAGTCGGCGATCGACTCGATCCGCGCGCAAGCCTCGCTACGGCGTGCGCTCATGCGTATGCGGGCGAAGCGCCGGAGGAGCTAGGCTCGTCGAACGCGGGAGAGCCAGCGCCCGCTCCGGGCGTCGATCGTGAGCGTGCGTTGCAGTAGCCCTTCTTCGTGTCCAAGCCCCTTGGCGAAGGCGAGTGGCGTGGGCGAGATCTTGACCGTCACCGAGTCCACTCGGACGCCGAGGTGCCGTACGATGGCATCGTTTCCAAGCGCTGCTGCAAGATCAGGGACACTTGATGGGGAGTGCTGCTAGCCTCAGGCAGCCGTCGACCGGGTTCTCGACGATCGTCGTTGGCGCGTGATCGAGGTCCAAGGCCGAGGTGAACAGGCCGCGGATGCTCTCACTGCCGACCAGCACGCCGCCGGCCAAGGCCAACGGAATCGGTGCTTCGAGCGCAAGCTCGCGTGCGACGTCGTGGACCAATGCGGCCAGAGCGCGCGCGGCGTCGTCGAGGATGCCTGCTGCAGCGGTGTTGCCCGATTGTGCTGCGGCGATGACAGCCGGGGCGAGCGCCGCGACGCTGCGGGTGTCCGTGATGTCCGGCGGTTCGGTGACGATGCTGGCGCGGATGGCTGCACTGGCGATCGCGAAGGCGCTGCCAAGGTCGCCCGCTGCCGCGCCGTGGCCACCGGCCCTGGCGGTCGTGCCGTCGGCTGCGCGACCAAAGGCGATCGAGCCCGTGCCGGACAGCAGCGCGATACCGATGCAGTCCGGGAAGGCGGCAGCGAGCACCGGTTCGGCGTCATGGACGACGCGAATGGTGTCGGCAAGGCCTGCGGCTGTGGCGTGTCGGACGACGGTGGCGCGGGCAGCCGCGCTCCCGGCACCGGCGAGTGCGATGCATGTGCAGTTCGCGTGGTGGTTGGCAATGCCCGCATCTTTGAAGGCTGCGTCCCGGGCGGCGATGACCGCCTGCATGGCGACTTCGGGTCCGTGCGTCAGCCAGTTGGACGGGCCCGCCCGACCTTCGCCGAGCACGGCCACCGGTGCGTCGTGGCGCGCTATACGTGCGACGGTCTTGGTGCCACCGCCATCGATGCCGAGGACGAGCTGGTCGTCGGTCATTTCTCTTCCAACGACTGGCGAATGCGTTCCTGGCGCGCGCGCAGCTTGTCGCAGACGGGCATCAGGTGGCTCATCAGGTTGCCGGTCGTGCGACCGAGTTGGATCATCGTTCCGGTCGATAGCATGTTCAGCGCCAGCTTGGTCGCCGTGCCTGCCTTGAGTCTGGTCGAGCCGGCGATCACTTCGGCTCCGACTCGGAGTTCGATCGCGATGTCGGCCGCCGACGCGAGTGGGGTGTCGGCGTTACAAGTGATCGCGACGGTGCAGGCGCTGACGTCACGGGCACGCCTAAGCGCGGCGAGCGTGTAGGGCGTGCGACCGCTGGCCGAGATCCCGACGACCGCGTCCTTGGCGGTGACCTCGATGTCCTTGAGGTCGGCCGCACCCTGTGCCGTGTCGTCTTCGACGCCCTCGATGGACCGGGTGAGGGCCGAAACTCCGCCGGCGATCACGCCAACGACGAGCTCTGGTCGCGTGCCGAACGTCGGTGGGCATTCGACGGAGTCGAGGACCCCGAGCCGACCCGAAGTGCCCGCACCGATGTAGATCAGGCGGCCGCCACTCTGCAGGCGTTCGGTGATCGCAGTGATTGCGTCACCGATGGCGGGGAGCGCGCCCTCCATGGCGGGCTGCACTGCAGCGTTTTCGACGTGCATGTGCTGTGCGAGGTCACGGACCGCGATCCGGTCGATGTTGCGCGTGCGAGGATTGACGTCCTCGGTGCTGCCGCCTTGGTCTGCCATGGCTTCTGCTCGGCCTAATCCTCGCTCGGGTTGCGCAAGATGCGCAAGCGCGCCAACAGAGTGCGGTAGTGCTGCCAGTCCTCGCGGTGCGGAATCAGCAGCTTCAACACGGGGACGCCGGTGCGGCTGGCGTAGAACCAGACCGTGCCGATCGCGCAGGCACCGTAAGCGATGGTCGAGGCGAGGGAGGCGCCCGTTGCTCCTAGTTGTGGAACGAGGGCGATGTCTCCGGCGATCATGACGACGAGGACGAGTCCCGCGAGGAAGATGCACTGGTTGACGAAGCCGCGCGCCATCAGGTCGGCGCGGAGCACCTTGGCAACCGTGAAGAGCAGCGTTCCCGGCAAGAGCCACGCCAGTGCCGGTGTGACTTTCGGACCCCAGACCGCGCCCCAATCGTCGGCAAACCAGAGCCCGAGCAGGGGGTCGTGCACCACCCACACGACCGCAGCGCCGGCGGCGCAGATCCACAGACTGTTGCGACAGACAACGGGTGTGAACGCGCGCGCGGCGTCCTCGTCGAGGCTTGCGACCTTGGCGAACATCAGGTCACGCAGCGCTTCGGGAAAGTGCCAGATCAACTCGGCGAGCGTGACCGCCATGCTGTAGAAGGCGACCTCGGCGCGGGCGTCGTTGACCGAGACCATGTAGACGAGCGGCAACAGATATAGGTCGACGCGATGGTTGAGGTAACCGAGCGTGGAGCTGACGTTGGCGCGCCAGCCGTAGGCCAGTGCCTTGCGGAGGAATCCACGGTGAAAGCGTGGCCGAAGCGGTACGTGCTTGCGGAGAATCCAGCTCAGGCCGAGCGCCACGAAGATGGCCGGGATGCAGATGGCCCAAACGGCCGATTCGTGCGGGTCGCGGTCCGTGATGACGAAGTAGAGCAGCAAGAACAGCGGCAGGAACACCACGCTCGGAATCAGCTGCGTGACGTTGTAGGCGTAGATCTTGTGCAGGACGAGCTGGATGGAGTTGCGGTAGCTGATCAGTAGCAAGAAGATCGGCGTCAGGAGCAGCGGCACGAGCAGCGCCAGCGGCGGGAAGTCTGCCGTCGAGTCGGGCGTGGCCCACACCGCGATCACGCCGACCGCTGCCAACGACACGAAGGAGCCCCAAGCGGTCGCGACGAAACTCGTGGTCTCTCCAGCGACGCGGACCGTCACCTCCTTGCGCTGCGCGAAGTAAACCAGAGAGGTTGCCAGGCCCAGGTTCGAGATCGCCATCAAGATGAATGGCAGATTTGTCAAGAGGACGAGGTCGCCGCGAGTGGCGACCTGGTCCTTCGCCGAGAACATCTTCGAGATGATCAGTCCCGTGCCCTTGTCGAGGACGAGGATCATCAAGTGGAAGGCGAACGTGATCAGAAACGACGTCTTGAAGCGCACGCGGTGTCCGTTCTAACCGCCCGCCAGCTCTCGATACACGTCTAGTGTCTTCTCCGCGGCCGCGCGCCAGGTGAAGGTCCTGGCACGTGCCTGTGCCTCGGCCCGGCTCGCTCCGAAGTTCGGTGCGTTGTGGATTGCCGTTTGGATGACCTCCGCCATGTCCTCGCGACTGGCTGGATCGAAATAGCTGGCGAAATCGCCACCCGACTCGGGCATCGCGGTCGTCTTGCTGGTTGCTACCGGGGTGCCGATGGCCAGCGACTCAACGATCGGGATGCCCCAGCCCTCAGCGTGCGAGGGATACACCGTTAGCACCGCACCGGCGTAGAGGCCGATCATCTGCTCGCGCGTGATATAGCCGTACAGGAAGACGTCTTTTTCGAGTCCGAGCCGTGCGAGCTGCTCGCGAAAATCGGCCTGATGCTGCTCGTCAACTCCCGTGATCACCGCGGCGACGTCTAGGTGGCCACGTTGTTGGAGTAACCCGAGGGCGTCGATGAAGCCGGCGGTGTTCTTGCGCGGCGTCGGCGCGCCGAGGCAGTAGATGTACGGTCGCCCAGCTGCGAACTCGGCGCGGGCCTCGTCCGCCACGCTGTTGTGTGGATCCACGAGGAAGTCGGGATGTATGCCATTGTGGAAGACCTCGACCTTCTGCTCCGGCACGTTGAAGCGTTCGCAGATGTCCTGCTTGCTCCAGTCGGACACCGTCAGGATCTTGGCCGCCTCGCGCACGATGCGCGTCGAAGCCCCACGGCAGTACTTGATGTAGGGCTCCTCGGTGTGTTCGTTCCACCACGTGACGATCACGTCGTGCAGCGTTACGACCATCGGCATCGCGCCCCAGCCGATGAGCCGCGGTGGCAGGGTGTTGTAGGTGCCGTGGTAAACGTCGACGCGGTCGCGGCGCAGTTCCCAGGGCATGCGAATGCGCTCCCAGAGGTAGAAACGATCGCCCTTCATCGTCACTTGCTTGGCGTGGGCGCTTCTGGGTAGCTCGGGCATGCCGCTTGGCGCCGGCCGCTCGTGGTAGGCGAGGAAGCGGAAGTCATGCTCGATCGCGCCGAACTCGCGCAGCAGGTGTCGGCAGTACAGCCCGATGCCGCGAGGGTTCTTGCGAAACGCTTCGCGGGCATCGAAACCGATGAGGCTGGTCATGAAATCACTGTCGCTCTTAGCGAACGGCCTTCCACTCGCTCGCGTAAGCGAAGCCGGGCGGCTTGCGGGCAGCGAGGTAGTTGGCGCGCAACTGAGCCAGAATGGATTCGCAGCGCTTGATGTAATCGGCATCCCGCGCCTCCTGCGCGTAGCGCCGGGCGATCAAAACCGCGCCCCAGCCCCACACGTCGTAGGCGGTGCCATAGTGCGACGATGCCCGCGTCGGGTCCTTGTAGGCTTTCGCGGACAGAGCCTGCCCCTCGCGCTCCCCGGTCAGATACTCGATGGCATCGCCGGTGACCCAGCGGCCCTTCTCGCGCCACCAGCCCCAATAGACCAGGGTTCGCGCCAGGATCTTGCTGATCGGGAAGGCCTCCCTGACCCCAATCTGGCCGGCCGCGTCCCAGCCGACCACGGCGAGCGCCTCTTCCCATGGGGCCCAGCTCGGCTTGCCCTGCAGCTTGCGCTTGTCGGCGCCCCACGAGAGCAGGCGGATCTGCCAGTCGGCCCGCTTGGGATCGAGCAGGTCAGCGTAACTGGTCTTGGCGCGGTCGCGCATGCGTTGGCGCAGGCGCTCGTCGCCGGACAGGAGGTACATGATGCTCGCGTGCAACGTCGTTCGGCCTGCCCCGCGCGCATCGCCGCGTCCGCGGTCAACGCGCTTGCCGAGCAGCCAGCCCTCGGCTTCGTGCGCGCACAACTCACGCAGCAAGTGCGAGCCGGTCAAGAGCGCCGTGCCGGCGAGGACGTTCGAGCTGATGTGCTCCCAGTCCTTGACCCACACGTCGCCGTTGTGCTTGACCGAGGGAATGTCGCCGTTCGCGAGTTTCTTGCCGAGACGGTCGGTGCAGACACCGCCGTGCCAGTGTGGCCGCAGTCCCCAGAAGACGAGCCTGGGATGGTCTTCGCTGCGCAGACGCTCACCGTTGGCTTCGTAGAAGTAGCTCGGTCGCTGCGCCTCGTAGAGCGCCGAGAAGAACGTCTCCCACAAGTGCTCGGGGCCGCCGGCTCGTGGGGCCAAGGCCGGCGCCATCTTGGTGACGCCGAAGTCGTAGCGGTCGCCGGTGTTGCGCGGGCGCGCGATGGCCAACGGCGGTTCGGCCCATAAACCGGGACGTTTGGCCAGGTGGGCATTGAAGCGGCGTTGCCGCCTGGCCAGCGCCGCCCGGCCGAAGCCACGCGCGGCGGTATTCTCGAGCGGGTGCAAGTCCGGCACGACGCCCCACGGATACCAGGAGCCATTCCAGTTGAGAGCCATGCCGAACGCTGGCCCCTTCATCTCGGCAGCGAGGTTCCACCGTTCTGCCTGTGTCGCGCGCTGATAGAAGAGGATGCGCCCGCGCCAGGCCGCGCCCTGACCGTCGCCGAACCAGGTCTTACCGGTCAGCTTCACACGCCACAGGTTGCGATCCCCGTTCACTTCGTGCGGCTCTTCGCCACCGCGCGCTTTCAAGTAGTGCACCAGCGGATATGCGTCGGGCAACTCGAGGGCGAGTTCGTCGACGTGCTGCTTCATCGTGTTGCAGCGCGGGT
Source organism: Planctomycetota bacterium (assembly GCA_002685965.1). GTDB lineage: Bacteria > Planctomycetota > UBA1135 > UBA1135. The sequence continues at coordinate 16,355 of NYZE01000071.1, forward strand.
CGCTGTGCACGAGGAGCAGCTCGAAGGGCACCGAGCGCTGGCCCGGATAGAGGTAGAACCAGAAGTTCGCCACGAGACCGGTCTTTGGTATGCGGCCGTAGGCCTTCCGCACGCTGCGCGCCGGGCCCTCTTCGACCGTGATCAGCTTCTTGGGTCGCCAGCGTACGAGGTCCTTGCCCAGGCGAACGAGGACCTCGGGGATCGGGTTGCCGACCGGTGCTTGCTTTGGCAGCGGCGTCGCCTTGGGCGCCGCCAACCGGGTCGGAGCCGCGCCACGGATCGCGCCCTGGATGCGCGCGTTCGCGTCGAGGTCGCAGAGCACGTGGACGAGCCGTGCACGGGTGCCGACACGGGCGCCGAGGAGCGCCGGGAAGCCGTTCGGCTCGAAGACCAAGGGTTCGGCGGGAAGGTCGCGGTCCGGCACGCAGAAGCTGACCCAGAGGTCGTGACGGGGCATGGGCGCCAGGTTGACCAGGACTGCGGGGATGGACCGGGCCTGCGGCGCGTCCTGGCCAGTGGTCGTGCCGCAGGGGGCAAGCGCGCATAGCGCGAGTATTCGTCGCAGCGCCGGTCGTCTTGCGCGACTCCGCCTCGATTCCCCTCGAACCATGGGGTCGATGCTAGCGGAGGAGCGGGGGGATACGCCATTGCTGGCGCGGGCCTCGTGGTTCAGGTGGGGTTGATGGGCGACGATAAGGCGCAGTCGGGTTACGGGGGAAGAGCTGTGCCAAGGAGTAGGAGTGTTCGGTGGGCTGCGCTGGCGACGCTCGTCGTGATCGCAGCCGGGTGTGGCGCGGGCGATCCTAGCGACACGGGTGGTGGTGGCAACGGCAACGGCAATGGCGGTGGCGGTAACCGCGATGAGATAGGTAAGCCGGGCCCGGGCAAGCAGCTCAAACAGGAGTTCATCGTCGTCAATGAGGGGCAGACCGAGCGCACGCAGACCGTGCTAGCGTCGGTGCCGTTCCCGGAGGGGGGCGTAAAGGACCTCGCCAACCTCAGTATCAAGGAACATTGGACGTCCTGGCGCACCTTGCAGAAGTGGGCGGATGGATCGGTCAAGATCGGCCAAGCCCAGTTCACGGCGACCTTGAAACCGGACGAGCGGCGACTGTTCCATCTCGTCAAGGACAGCAGGGCCGCTAACAAGGCGTTCTCGGCACATGCTTGGACGCGCAAGCAAGAGGGCAAGTTCGGCATCGTTGTCGAGGTGATCGACGATTACGGCGTCAGCTACTACGCGATCCCCGATGAGGGCAAGCTGCTGCATTCCAGCTACCACGCGCAGACCCGCTTCTGGCGGCTTTACCTCCACAGCATCGACAAGAGCAAGGGCATCAAGCGCGACTTCTTGGCGTGCCGGCTCTACATGACGTACTACCGTGACGTGCCGTTCGTCGACCTCGAGATCGCCATCGGCAGCGACTACCTCGGTGCCGACGACCCGAAGAACAGCACAGATCCGAACGACTACGTGCTCGGCCCCGTCCACTTCAAGAAGCTCTTTCTGCACACCGTCAACGGCAAGATCCGCATGCGCCAGCGGGACAAGCAAGGGGTGGCACCGGTTAACCGAGACGTGGTTAACAAGCGCGACACTTACACGCTGCTCTCTGATACCTGGCTCGACGACGGGCAGACCAAGTACTGGAACTGCGTCATTCTGATGGATGACGAGAGCGCCGAACGCGCCGAGCGGGACCGCTGGAATGCCAACTGGCTCGAGTCCGCCGATCGGCCGTTGCGACCGCTGGCGACTCTGGCCTCCTGGCAGAGCACCGATGCACTCGGCATCCACGGCGGCCCTGTGACCGGTCCCAAGCTGTCGTACGACATGGCCGAGCAGGACTTCCGTAGCTGGGACGGCAGGGATCATTTTGGTCCGTTCGGCACCTGGGGCGATGCCCAAAACACCCACCAGACCGGTACGCCGCGCAACGCCCCGGTGTCGCCCGAGCTTGCCCATGCGATCCAGGGCGAGAACCCGCGCCTCTTGGCCGCCGTCGAAGGCAAGGCCTGGCAGCAGGCGTTGCGCACCTTCCACCTGTGGGACCTCGAGATCACCGCGGAGATGGACATCTACTTCTGGTTCGGGCTCTGGTTCGGCATCACCGGCAAGAAGAAGCTATCGGGCGAAACGCTCGGTCGTTTTCGGATCTGGGGCAACGACCGGCGCGACGATCCCTACCCCGCTTACCGCAAGGACATCCCGCTCGAGATGAACAAGCGCAACCACGGTTTCAACCCGTTCGATGCCGAGCACGCGACGGTCGATCTGTTGTTCGACTACTTCACGATCAGCGGCAGCTTCTGGGCACGCGATGAGCTGGAGATGATGGGCGAGTGGATGAAGGGGGTCATGCGCTTCAAGGAGTACAACACGCAATGGCCGCAGTCGCCGCGTGCCGAGGGCTGGACCATGCAGGCGTGGGTGCAGTGCTACCTCGCGACTGGTGACGAGAGGATCAAGACCTACGCGATGCGTCGCATCACGGAGGTGATCGACCGCAATCAAATGAAGCACCGTCCTGAAAGGCCGCTGGGCTTCCAGTGGGACAGCACAGGCAGGCCGTTCCCGCGCACGACCGGCCTCTTCCTGCCCTGGCAGGTCGCTGCCGTGGCCTACGGCTATCTCGGGGCGTCGCGCTTCTTCGGCAGCAACGTCGCGATGCAGCTCGCCGAGGACGCGATCCTCACCGCGGACTATTGCTCTGTGAAGAACTTCACCGATCCGGTCACGAAGAGGTTCATCAAGCGCGACCTGCGCTACCAGGTGCCGGTGGTGTTCAACGGCACCTACCAGAACAAGACCTACAAGAAACAGGAAGTGCCCATCGAGTTCTTCGACAACGATCCCAACATCGGTGCACAACTCGGCGGAGGTACCGCGTCGTTCTATCTGACCGCGGCCTTCCTTCTGGCCCGACATACCAAGAGAGAGTCGGTCCGCAGGATGGCGCTCGAGCTCGGCGACTGGCTCGCCGGGGACTACGAGGCGGATGATCGGTGGCGCCTGTGGATGAAGTGGGGGACCTGCATTCCGGAGGAGTGGCTCCAGAAGAACCGGCGGTAGAGGCGGAGCAAGAGCGGCTCGACGCGTTCGCGCTCAGCCTTTCAGCGGTGTGCGAATCGCCAGTTCGACGAAGTGCTCCCTGTCAGCCTCGGGCTTCCAGTTGAGCGCTTCCTTCGCCAGGCTGCAGTCGAAGTGGGCGCGTAGGGCCCGGGTCTTGAGATCGCGGTAGCTGGGAAAGGCGTTCTCGGGCTTGCGGATGGCGATCTTGACCGCCCACTTGAAGATGTCGGTGGCTTGTACGAGCCAGAGGCGCTGCGGGTGGAAGTGGATCTGGCGTTGGGACTCGCTGGCGAGGATCGCGACGAAGTCGCGGGCCGACATGGCGACGTCGCCGACCAGGTTGTAGGTCTTGCCGTTGGCGGCATCGCTGTCGATGGCGGCGAGAAGGGCGTCGGCGACATCGCCTGCGAGAACGAAGGGCAGCGGGTCCTGGCCCGCACCCCAGCCGAGGCAGTGGTTGTCCTGGGGCCAGTAGCCCAGGCCCGAGTGACGGGTGTCGCCGCGCGGGCCGACGACGATGCCGGGGCGCAGGATCACTACGGCGAGGCCTTGGTCGCGGTGCTGCGCCAGCAGCATGTCTTCGCAGGCGATCTTGGCCCGCGCATAGATGCTGCGGCTGCCCGGCTGCGGATCGGTCCGGCCGTCACAGAGAATCGTGTCGGTAGGGCCAAGGTCGCCGACGTAGAGCGCGGCGATGGTGCTCGTGAAGACGAGGCGTGCGCCGTGCTTGGTGCAGAGATCGGCGAGCATGCGCGTACCGTCGACGCTGACCCGTTTGGTCTCGTCCCAGGTGTCGCTGACGCCGGTCGCGAGATGAAGGACCGCGTGACAACCGCTGACAGCCTTCTCGAGCAGGGCCTCGTCCGTCAGAGACCCAGCGACCAACTCGATGCGTTCATGGCGTAGCCAAGGCGGGCGATAGCTGGTGGAGCGCACGAAGGCGCGGATCTTGAAGCCGGCTTGCAGCAGGCGTTCGATCAGGTGGCCGCCGATGAAGCCGGTGGTCCCGGTCACGAACACCGTGTCGTCGCGTTCGGTCTCGGCGCGGATGGGTTCTGAGGGCACGTGTGGCGGTGGTGTGGCCCTCTGCTTGCCGTTCCAGACCGCCTCGCACATCGATACGACGGCGCGACCCTCGGCGCCGGTGACGGGTGGCTGACGGTTCCCGTGCAAGGCTTGGTGGAAGGCCTTGATGCTGTCACGCATCGACACGTAGAAGAGATCGCTGCGCGGCTTCAGCTTGAGGAGCGACAGGACGTAGTCCAAAAAGTTGCGCCTGCCGCTGCGGCGCAGCCTCCTCGCATTGTGTTTGTCGTTGAGCGCGAGGTCGTAGAACTCGGGCCACTTGGTCTTTTCGAGCCGTGTCAGTGCGCCGGTCGTGAGGTCCACGTCGAGGACTCCGTCGGGTCCGATCACCGAAAGGCGGCTGACCAGACAGTCGCTCCCGACCGCGAACAGGACTGTCGCATGGCCACCCTCACAGTCGATCATCGCCTGCCAGGTCTTGTGGAACTCCTGCACGCCACCTAGCAGCACGGTGTTGGAGACGCGGGTCCTCGCGTCGCGTGCGTCGCCGAGCAGGCTGTGTACGAGTGACAGCGGGTGAGTCGCGAGCTCGAGCAGGATGTTCTGTGGGTGCTGGAACATCCAGTGTCCGAACTGGCCCGCATCGAGCTGTCGCAGCGGGACATTCGTAACGGACATCACGTGCTGTGGTGGCCCGATCTCGCCGGCCTCGATGCGCTGCCGCAGCTCGACGAAGGTCGGGTGGAAGCACTCGCTGTGGTTCACCCCCAGCGTCAGCTGCTTTGCAGCGGCGAGCTCCTCAAGCTTGGCGCATGCCTCCACCGAGAAGCCCATGGGTTTCTCCACAAAGACGTGCACCCCGGCGCTCAGCAGGCGCGTCGCCAGATCGACGTGCAGCGCGGCTGGCACGAGGACGTGCGCGACATCGGGCGGATCGGCGAGCAGTTCGTCGAGGTCGTCGTGGCAGCGGGGAATGTCGAAGCGGCGTTGCAGCGACTCGGCGGCGCGACGGTGCCGGTCGCAGACGGCGATCGTCTCGACGAAGGGGAGGTCGCGCAGAGCGGTCGCGTGGTGATCGGCGATGAAGCCTGCGCCGATGAGCGCGACTCTTGTGTTCCTCCCGTGCATGCCCTCCGCGCATCCTACGGTTGGCCCGCTTCGTGGCATAGAGTGGAGCGGTGTTGAGCGTCATGCGCCGCGCCGTCTAACTCTTCATAGTCAGGGTTTCGGCCAGACCCTCGACGACATGCTGCATTGGCTGTCCGAGAAGCGCGGCTAGCGAGGCCTCGGTATCGAGATCAGCTCTTCTTGAGCACGCGGCGCGCAGCGCGGCTGAGGAAACCTGCGGCCCGGGTTCGTGCACTCCGCCCGGCGTGGCGCAACAGCGCCGTCGCGCCGCCGAGCGTGCGCGGATCGAAGGCGGCGATGCCCCACAGTTCGCGGCGCTGGCATAGCCAGCGAGCCTTGTAGTCGTCGTCGTGCGTCCCGAAGTCGACCTCGTCGACGTGGTCGACGTCGATCACATGCTCCATCAAGCGCGCCGTGAGCAGGGAGCCCACGGACTGCTGAGCGAAGTGTTCGTCGTAGTGCAGCTTGAAGATCGTCGCGCGACCACCGCTGACGAGCCAGGCCTGTGCTGCCGCGGGCTTGTCGTCGACGAGCAGCACGCCCAGCCGCAGCGCGCCGCCGCGCATGGCACCGGTGAGGAAGCTTCGAGTGAAGTCGGGGAAGTGCTCGCGCTTCTTCCAGCTAGTGGCGAGGACCTGCTCGTACCACGCAGTGCCCTCGGTGAGACGGTCCTCGCTGTGGACTAACTCGAAACGCACCCGACTCGTCCGGGCCAGCTTGTTCCCCTTGCGCTTCAGGGTGCTGCGCAGCATCGAGGGTCGCTCGCGTAGGTACTCCTCAAAGCTGCGGTCGCCGATGGTCTCGTAGGCGTTGCCGGCGTAGAAGTACGGTCGTACGGCGAAGCCCGCAGCGCGCAGGGCGCGGTGCGTCAGGGCGAACTCGGTGGCCTCGCGCGGCAGCACGTTGAGGTCGATCAGATGCCAGCGGGGGGACTGCGCGGCGAGCGTCCGGGCCAGCCGGTGCATCGCGTCGGCGTCGAGGGGGTCCGCGAGCAGCGGCGAGAAATGCACCGTCTGAAAGTTGGTGAGCCCGGCCAGCGTGCGCGGTCCCAGCAGCCGGTCCGAGAGCATGGAGCCGTTCTGTCCGGCTGGGCAAAGGGCTGGCAGCAGGGCTCGGGGGGCCGGGTCGGCGAGGGCGTAGAGGCGCAGGCGGGTCCCCGCCTCCAGCGTCGTGGCGGCGAGGGTCTCGAACCAGGAGCGGCCGAGGAACCAACTGCGTTGCGCCATCTTGGCAAAGAACGCATCCCAGTCCGCCGGCAGCTCGTCGAAGCCGCCGTAGACGCTCACCCCGCTCTCGTTGTTCACTCCCGCACCGAGGATACGGGTGATGCAGCGCGGCCTCCAAGTATGCTTCTGGCGATACGAATGGGAACGGCCGCAGCACTCAAGTCCTTGGCTCTGTCGCTGACGAAGGTCAGTGGAGTACAGTTGTGCCTACGGTGGCTGCTCAGACGGCGCCTGCTCGTGCTCTGCTACCACGGTGTGCTTGCAAAGTCGCAGCAGGGCCGGCTCTACCGGAACACGGTTGGTGCCGACGAGTTCGACCAGCAGATGGCGGACCTGGTGCGCTACTTCAAGCCCGTGACTGCGACTGAGGTGCTGCAGAGCATCACGGGCGAGGGTGAGCTGCCCGAGCGCGCGGTCCTCGTTACTTTCGACGACGGCTATCGCAACAACCTCGAGGTCGCCGCACCGATCCTCGAGCGGCACGGCGTGCCGGCGCTGTTCAGTGTCACGACCGACTACATCGGCACTGATGCGATCTTGTGGCCGACCGAGGTCGAGCTGCGCGTGCTGCACTGGCCGCGGGCGACTCTTCCGCTGCCGGACGGGTCGGTGGTCGACCTGCCGACAGTGGAGGGACGCGTCCCCTTGAGCGAACGCGTGCGGCGGGCGTGTAAGGCGCTGCCGAACGGTGAACGACGCGAGTACATGGCGACGCTCCGCGGTGAGAACTTGCCGTCGGCGGTGACCCAGGACGGTGAGTTGCTGGCCTTCCTCGACTGGGATGAGGTGCGGGAGCTCGATCGTCGTGGCTTCGCGATCGCCTCACATACGGTTACGCACCCGATCCTGTCGCGGGTCGAGGCCGGGGAGCTCGACGCCGAGTTGGCCGGCAGCAAGGCGCGCATCGAGCAGGAGCTCGGACAGGAGTGTCCGTTCTTCGTCTACCCGAACGGCGGGGCCGAGGATGTGACTGCGCAGGTGGTCGAGGCGGTACGTCGGGCCGGGTATCAGGTCGCCTTCACCCTGCGCGAGCAGGTCAACTCCAAGACGCCACCGCCGTTCGAGTTCGACCGCGTCGGCATTGCCGGGCAGGCGCCGGTGTCCGTGTTCCACAGTCGGGTGAGCCACCTCTACAGCCTGCTCAAGGGGCCGCGGCGCGCATGAGCGAAGTCCTGACCTGCCGGATCATCGAGACCGAGGAAGAGCTTGTTGCGCAGCGTGAGGCATGGCAGCGGCTGTACGAAGCCCACCCGCGGCGGCAGGTGTTCTACTCGCCGACATGGCACGAGGTCTGGTGGTCGGTGTTCGGACAGTCAGGGACGTTGTGCGCGCCGGCGGTGTTCGATGGCGAGGAGCTGGTCGCCCTGTTGCTGCTGCGCAGAGACGGAGTAAGGCTCCGCTTCGCCGGGATTCCGGAAAACGACTACTGTGATCTGCTCTGCGCCGGTCACGACCCGGGTGCCGTCCTCGACCGGATGCTACGTGCGCTCGAGGACGCCGGACATGTCGAAGCCGAGCTCGAGTTCGTGCCGGAGGACGCGCTGCTGCGCCAAGCGGTGGACGCGCTGCCGGCGGCGTGGGAGCGCCGCACGCGCTGGACCTACCGTGATCCGTGCCCGACATCGTTGCTCGACGAGGACGTGTTGCGTGCCATCCTCGCCAAGAAGAGCCTGCACCGGCACGAGAAGAAGCTCATGAAGCGTGGCGAGGTCGTGCTGCGTCACGTCGAGGACGTCGAGGAAGCGCTGGCGCTCTTGCCGGTGTTCTTCGACCAGCACGCCGGTCGTCGGGCTCAGGTGGGTGACGTCAGCTTGTTCCAGACCGATCGCGCGCGTCGCTTCTACGAGGGGCTCGTGCGTTCCATGGACCTCGGCCGCGAGCTGCGCTTCGCGGTGCTCGAGGCCGGGGGGCGTCCCGTCGCATTCCACTTCGGCTTCGAGGTCGACGGCCGCCTGACGTGGTACAAGACGAGCTTCGACGTCGAGCTGGCGCGCGAGGGGCCGGGCGAGGTCTTGCTCAAGCGGTTGTTCGAGTATGCGGGCGAACATGGCCTCGCCGAGCTGGATTTCACGCGCGGCGCGGAGGCATTCAAGGAGCGCTTCGCCAATCTCGTGCGTACGAACTACACGCTGCACGTGCTGCCCTCCGGGCTCGGTGGGAGGGTGCGCGGTGTGCTGCTCGATGCGCGCGAGTGGGCGCGCGAGAAGAAACGGCAGGCGCGCTCGCGCTGAGCGACCGCTACTTCGGCACGAGGCGCCAGCCATGGAAGGCGTGCGCTTTGGTCTCGACGAGTCCGTAGGTCGCCTGGATGTGGGCGAGCAATGTCGGGCCTCCCGGGGTGTGACCGTCCGCGGTCGTCGACAGGTAGGTGCGTGCGCCGGCGGTGAGCCATACTGGGTGGTTCCTGGTCGTGTCACGCACGACCTTGTCGAAGATCGGCAGCCCCTTCCGCACCAACTCGGGCAGCCACTCTGCCACTTCGTTGAGCGGATAGATGGTGAGCCTGGGACCGTGCACCAGGATCGGGCCGACCTCGGCGGGATTACCGACGAGGAGCAGAGCCGGCTTGCCGGCGAAGACTTCGTTCAGACCGGCGGCGTAGGCGCGGTAGTACTCGTTGTCGTCGTGCTGGCGGACCTGCACGATGCCGAACGTGGCTGAGGTCAGGACGAGCAGCGCCGTCGCGAGCCGGGGCAGTGCGATCGCTGTCAGAAGCGCCGCGACGAAGGCGAGCGGCAGCAGGTAGGCGCCGAACTCGGCGTCGCCGACGAGCAGACGCAGCGCGGCGTAGAGGTAGGGCGCCATGCCGATGACGAAGGCGAGGAGCTGCAGGCGCAGGCCACGACGGAAGGCCGCCGCGAAGACGACGATCGACAGCGGAAAGAACGCAGTGAGCCACTCGACGTGGAGGATCCCGGGCAGGTGTTCGATGCCCTGCGGATGGCTGAAACCCGTCTCGAGGAAGTGCGTGGCCTGATCAGGCTTGGCCAGGAGGAAGGCGCCGCCCAGGTGCAGCGCGCCCGCGATGCCGCAGAGGAGCAGGTCGTGCTGGCGTGTTCCGATGTGCCATCGTCGCGCCAGGAACCACGGGAGCAGCACCCCGGGCAGCACTAGGCCCGAGCTGTGCACGCCGGCCGCGACGGACGTCGCGATGCCGAGCGCGACGGCGACGATCCAACCGGGCTTGATCGCGAGGTGGGCGGCGAGCAGGAAGGCGATCCCGGCGAAGCCGAGGAGCACGCCGTGAAACTCGACCACGGTCGCGAACAGCAGCACCGCTGGGCACAGGCCGAGCAGCAGCGTGGCGAGCCAGGCTCGGCCGGGCACGAGCCAGCGGAACGCCACGTGAGCCAGGCAGACCCCGAGCGCGCTGCCGACCGCTGAGAACACGACGCCGGTGCGGTAGGGAGTCATGCCAAGCGGCGCGACGAGGTCGCCGAAGGCGACCAGCATCGGCATGTAGAGCTTGTGGTGGGGATAGTCGGTGCTCCCGTCGATCAGCCGCTTGACGATCCACGGGCCGTCGCCCTTGTAGAAGACGCTCTGCCCGAGCGTCAGGTAGACCAGCAGGAAGCCGACGAAGACAACGCCCGCCTCACCCCACACCCGACGCCGCGACACCCGAAGGAGCGATGGGGTCATCCTTTCACCTCGATGCGTACCCAATCGAGCGCGGAACGCGCGGGCATCAGCGCCCGACCGTCACGCGGTCGACCTTCGAAGTAGTACCAATACTTCTTGGCGCGATACACCCGGTCGACCCGCCTGAGGTCGAGCTGGATCTTGGCCGGCAAGCGAACCGGCTTGCCCCATTCAGCCGGAATCGCGTGCCCGGCGTGCGGGCCGAGCAAGACGAAGCGGCACTCGTGGTCCGGCGACGGTGCGGCGGGGGCCCGGATGCCGAGCTCGTCGCTGAGCGTGAGCGCTGTGCCGGTGAGC
>NYZE01000072.1 GCA_002685965.1 Planctomycetota bacterium
CAAGCGGCTCGACGAGGCGATGCAGTGTTACGAGCAGGCCATCGCCATCAACCCGCGCGACCAGGACGCCCTGCGTGCGCGCAAGAACCTGTCGGCCGAGGGCCAGCTTGGCGGTGGCTATGCCACAGCGAAGTCGTCACGCGAGCTGCTCAAGGACGAGGAAGGGCAGGCCGAGCTCGAGAAGTCGCACCGCATCCACAAGAGTACCGATGAGATCTCGGCGGACTTGGCGGCCGCCGAGGCGCAACTGACAGCTACGCCCGACGACATCGACGCGCTGCGCCGCGTTGGCGAGATGCGCGCGATCAAGGGCGACATCGGTGGGGCGCTCGATTGTCTCGAGAAGGCTCTGAAAGCCGCGCCCGATGACTTGAAGCTCCTGACCAGCGTCACGGACTTGCAGGTCAAGGAGATCCGGGTCGAGCTAGACAAGGCCAATAAGCTCGGCGATGACGCCAAGGCCGAACGCCTGGAGGAGAAGATCTCCAGGCTGCGCACGGGAGTCGCCAAGAAGAAGGCCGAGGTGCACCCGACCGATCTCGGGCTGCGCCACGCGCTCGGCGTGCTGTACCTCGAGGGCGGTGATCTGGATGGCGGCATCGCCGAGCTGCAGAAGTCGGTCAAGGACCCGCGGCACAGGCTCGAGGCGTTGTTGCACCTGGGGCGTGCGTTCCGCGCCAAGGGCATGCACGATCTGGCGCGCGGTCAACTCGAGAAGGCGCTCGAGGTCGCAGGCACTCAACACGCCCGGACACTCGAGTTGCTCTACGAACTCGGTGAGCTGTCCGAGGCGGACGACAAGGTCGCGGATGCGCGCGGTTTCTATTCGCGCATCCTCGAGGTGGATATCGGTTACAAGGACGTCTCCAGGAAGCTGGAGACCCTTAAAGGATGAGGAAGGCTGAGTAATGCCGCAGATCAAGAGCTCCAAGAAGCGGCTCAAGCAGGACGAGGTCCGGCGAGTTCGCAACAAGACGAAGAAGTCCGAGATGCGTACCTATGTGCGCAAGCTCAACGAGGCCGTGACGGCCGGCAACCGGAGCGAAGCAGAGGCGCTGCTTTCGACGGTGTGCAAGAAGATCGACAAGGCCGCGCGGGCCAACTGCATCCACGCCAACACGGCGGCACGGAAGAAGTCGCTGGCGGCACGTCGCGTCGCTGCCATGGCGTGAGAACGAGCACGGGTGCCGCATGGGTGTGGCATTAGGGCCGTGCGGTGCGAATGCGGGCGTTGTGCCGGTAGGATGACGGCATGACCAGCCAGTTGGAATCGTCGGGCATTGGGTCGGAGGGTGCGGTGCGCAACAAGGTGCGCATCGTGTCGGCGACGGCGTTGTTCGACGGGCATGACGCGTCGATCAACATCATGCGGCGGATCCTGCAGGCTTCCGGCGCCGAAGTGATTCACTTGGGTCACAACCGGTCGGCGCAGGAAGTCGTCGACGCGGCCGTTCAGGAGGACGTGCAGGGCATTGCTATCACGTCCTACCAGGGCGGGCACAACGAGTACTTTAAGTACGTACATGACCTGCTGGTCGAGGCAGGCTGTGAGCACGTCCAGATCTTCGGTGGTGGTGGCGGGGTCATCCTGCCGGAGGAGATGGCGGAACTGCACGCCTACGGCGTCGCGCGGATCTACTCGCCCGATGATGGGAGGCGGCTTGGCCTGCAGGGGATGATCGACGACATGCTCGGTCTGTGTGACTTCCCGACCGGGAAGCTGGACGGGCTTGGAGTCAGCGACCTGACCGTCGCCAATCACGTTGCAATCGGGCGGCTGATTTCGGCCGCTGAGAACGGCGTCGACGGTGCCGAGACCCTGCTGGTCGAGGCGCGGACGCGCGCGGCGGAGTCCGAGGCCCAGGTGCTGGGCGTGACCGGCACGGGTGGCTCCGGCAAGTCGTCGTTCGTCGATGAGATGGTCAGGCGCTTCACGGCCGACTACGCCGAGCGCTCGATCGCGGTGATTTCTGTCGATCCGTCCCGGCGCAAGAGCGGCGGCGCTCTGCTCGGCGATCGCATCCGCATGAACGCTATCCTGCCGCCGCGGGTCTACATGCGGTCCCTGGCGACGCGGCGTGCCAACCTCTCGCTGTCGCCGCACATCGCCGACGCGGTCGCGATCACCAAGGCCGCGGGCTTCGATCTGATCGTGCTCGAGACCTCGGGCATCGGGCAGTCCGATACCGAGATCGTCGACCACTGTGACCTGTCCCTCTACGTGATGACGCCTGAGTTCGGCGCACCGACGCAGCTCGAGAAGATCGACATGCTCGACTTCGCCGACGCGGTCGTGATCAACAAGTTCGACAAGCGCGGCGCGGACGATGCGCTGCGCGAGGTGCGCAAGCAATACAGCCGTAACCGCAAGCTGTTCGACATGGTGCCGGAAGATTTGCCGGTGTTCGGTTCAATCGCGTCGCAGTTCAACGATCCGGGGACGAACCGCGCCTACGCAGGGATCATGGGTCTGCTCGGCCGCCAGGGCGCCGATGGGCGTGCGACTGGCGATTCGGAGAAGCACTGGGTCGTGCCCCCCGAGCGCGTGCGCTACTTGGCCGAGATCGCCGAGAGCAACCGGGGCTATGACACTTGGGTGGACGAGCAGGTGGACGTGGCGCAGCGGCTCCAGGCAGTCGAAGGCGCCATGGCCGAGGTCGAGGCGCGCAGCGCAGCGGTTCCGGAAGCGATTGCCGAAGCGCGCGAAGAGTTGCGTGGTCGACTCGATCCCGCGAACGCTGAGCTGCTTGCATCGTGGGCCGACCTCGTTGCCAGCTACCGTTGCGAGGAAGCGGTGTACGAAGTGCGTGGGCGCGAGATCCGGGTGCAGCAGTTCACCGAGTCACTCGCGCATACGATGGTGCCGAAGGTCTCGATGCCGCGCTACTCGAGCGATGGCGATCGCTTGCGCTGGCTCTTGCAGGAGAACGTGCCCGGCGAGTTCCCCTACACAGCCGGGGTGTTCTCGTTCAAGCGCACTGGTGAGGACCCGACACGGATGTTCGCTGGCGAAGGTGGACCGGAGGCGACTAACCGGCGCTTCCACTACGTGTCCAAGGACATGCCGGCCAAGCGGCTGTCGACGGCCTTCGACTCGGTCACGCTCTACGGTGAAGACCCCGACCATCGGCCCGACATCTATGGCAAGGTCGGTAATGCCGGCGTGTCGATCGCAACGGTTGACGATGCCAAGAAGCTCTACTCGGGCTTCGACCTGTGCGACCCGAGGACGTCGGTGTCGATGACGATCAACGGCCCGGCGCCGATGCTCCTGGGGTTCTTTCTGAATGCCGCCATCGATCAGCAGTGCGAGCTGTGGATCCGCGAGCAGGGGCTCGTCGAAGAGACGCAGCAGAAGATTGCGACGGTCTTTGCCGCGCGTGGGCAGGAGCCGCCCTGCTACGACGGTGAGATTCCGCCCGGTAACGATGGTCTGGGCCTTTTGTTGCTCGGCGTATCGGGTGACGAAGTCCTACCCGCGGACACCTACGCTGAGGTGCGCGCGCGGGCGCTGAGCTCAGTGCGCGGCACCGTGCAGGCCGACATCCTCAAGGAGGATCAGGCGCAGAATACGTGCATCTTCTCGACCGAGTTTGCGCTGCGCTTGATGGGGGACATCCAGGGCTACTTCATCGCCAACGAGGTCCGCAACTTCTACTCGGTGTCGATCTCGGGCTACCACATCGCCGAAGCCGGCGCCAATCCGATCACGCAGCTGGCCTTCACGCTCGCCAATGGTTTTACCTACGTCGAGTACTACCTCGCGCGTGGTATGGACATCGACGAGTTCGGGCCGAACTTGTCGTTCTTCTTCAGCAATGGCATCGATCCCGAGTACGCCGTCATCGGACGTGTCGCGCGCCGGATATGGGCCAAGGCGATGAAGATCAAGTACGGTGCTTCACAGCGCGCGCAGAAGCTCAAGTACCACATCCAGACGTCGGGCCGGTCGTTGCACGCACAAGAGATCCAGTTCAACGACATCCGCACGACGCTGCAGGCGTTGTACGCGATCTACGACAACTGTCAGTCGTTGCACACGAACGCCTACGACGAAGCGATCACGACGCCGACGGAAGAGTCCGTGCGGCGTGCGATCGCGATTCAGCTGATCATCAACCGGGAGCTCGGCTTGGCGAAGAACGAGAACCCGTTGCAGGGCAGTTTCATCGTCGACGAGCTGACCGACCTGGTCGAAGAAGCCGTGCTGTGTGAGTTCGAGCGCATCGCCGAGCGCGGCGGCGTGCTGGGCGCGATGGAGACGATGTACCAGCGCAGCAAGATTCAGGAAGAGTCGCTCTACTACGAGACGCTCAAGGAATCGGCCGCACTGCCGATCGTCGGTGTCAACACCTTCCTGTCGTCGGAGGGCTCGCCGTTCGTGACGCCGAAGGAAGTCCGTCGTTCGACGGACGACGAGAAGGAGCTACAGATCCGTAGCGTGCGCGCCTTCCAACAACGGAACGTCGAGCGTGGTGCGCAGGCGTTGGTCGAACTCAAGGAGACTGCTGTTTCCGGCGACAACCTGTTCGCCGTGTTGATGCAGGCAACCAAGTGCTGTTCGCTCGGCCAGATCTCGGGTGCGCTCTACGAGGTCGGCGGTCAATACCGCCGCAGCATGTAGCGAACGCTCACGGCATCACCATGCGCGTGATTTCGCTGAACTACTCGAACACGGACATCGTCGTGCCGTGGCCGCGCGTCGGGCGTGGGGCAACCAAACGCAAAGAGGCCGGACACCTCGGTGTCCGGCCTCTTGCATGAGCAAGACTGCTCTGTGAGGTTGCCGTCTTATCGAATCAGTCGCGTGTACCTGTAATACACCTCGAGGCACAGCACGCCGATCGCCGTCGAGTAACAGCGTCCACCGTCGTTGCCCCAAGCGCTGATCGGATCCCACGAACCGCGTCGCGAGCCTTCCTTCTGCTGCGTCTTTATCAGCGCCGGATCGAGCGCCTTGCGCCATTCACGCCAGTGCGACTTACCCATCTGGTACATCGCGTAGGAGCCGTAGTACCAGTAGTAGAGGTCGATGCTGCCGTCGTTCGGGTTCCAGTTCGGTTTCTTCTTGAGCATCGTGTCGGCAGCGGCGACCCAGACCGGCTCTTGCTTCTCGATCTGCTTGTTCTTGCCGAGACTCATCTGCTTCAGAAAGATGCGGCACAGGAGACCAGTAGCGGTCATCGCTTCGGTCTTGGATGCCGGGAACTTCTCGGCCATGCCGATCTCACGCGAGCTGCCTTCGCCGCGCTTGGTGTAACCGCACTGGCCGGTGGACTGGTCGGTGACTTCGTCGAACCACGCCCGCGAGTAACTCAGCGCGTTTTGGTCAATCTTGAGCTTGAAGTAGTCGGCCGAGCTGAGAACGAACACCATCCAGCCCGTGACCGAGCTGTCGTTGAGGCCGTCGTGTGGGTAGTAGCGCCAGACCTTGTACGGATTGCGCGCCTTCTCGATGTAGTCGACCGCGCGCTGCGCGTAGCGCTTGAGCGTGCGGTACTTCGATAGCCCGTAGGCTTCGACCAGGGCCAGCGCCGCGATCGCGTGGTTGTACATGAACGTCCGGCCGGCTTCGGTGCCGAGCAGGCCGCTCTCGTCCTGCTGGTCCTTGAGCCAGATGATGCCGCGCTTGACGTTGTCCTTGTACGGTCCCGAACGCATCGTCGAGCCGTCGCCGAGGAACGCCAGCAACGCAAGCCCGGTGCAGCCGATGTCGTTGACCGGGTTGCCCGGGCCGTCGCACACGTCGCCCGCTGGATCGTGCTTCATGAACTCGTCGCAATCCCACTTGCCCTCTTCGTCCTGGTGCTTGGCGAGCCACTCGAGACCGAGCTGGATCGCCTGCGCCGTCGGACGGCCGCCCTTCTTACCGAGTTTGCCACGGCCGCGTCCGCGTCCGCCGAACTTGCCGCCGGCACCGCCACCGATGCCGACCACGTCGTTCAGCGCGTCGCTTTCGAACGCTGAATCGTTCTCCATCGGCTCGTCTTCTTCGAAGTCCTCGGTGTCCTCTGTGATCTCTGTTACCTCGGAGTCCTGGAGTACGGGCTCAGGCTCAGGCTCAGGCTCAGGCTCCTCCTCCTCCTCCTCCTCCTCTTCTTCGATATCGGTTTCCGGTTCCGGCTGGGCCGCCGTCAGAACCTTGGCGTTCTGCGCCTTCCGCGAGTGCACCGGGATCTGGAACAGGATCAGGAAGACGATGGCGTGGACGACGATCGAAATGGCGAGCCAGGGGGCGTGGCGGAGCTGTTCCGCCATGACATCCTGGAACGAGTCCTGGTGTTCCCAGGGTCGTTCCAAGTGGGACTCGATATGGATCTTGGTCGGGTCAAGTTGAACCATGTGGGACGGTCCTTCTGCGTGGGTCGCAGGTCCTTGTCGTACAAAGAGTTAGAGGATCCGTAAGAGCTTCGAACCGGATCTCATCGGATCCCCAAAGCAACGCGGGGCAGCGTGGCAGGTTCAGGCAAACGAGACCTGGGGGGGCAGTCTAAGGGCGGCCGGCACCGGAGTCCATCTTGGGGGACCTGCGGGACGACTGCCGCGGCCGCGTGGCTGGGCCAGGGCCGCGCCCTTGTTTGGGCCTCATTGCCGGCCGATGTCGCCGCCAAAGCGGTGGGAGATGCGGACGCGGGCTCGTTCCTGTTCCTCGGCCGTGATGCGAATCAGGAGGTCGAATCGACGCTTCTCGAAGATCCGGTTGCGGATCTCCGCCTGGACCTGCCGGCTGTCGAAACGCCGGACAGCGGCAACGACGACGCGCGTCAAGTGTACCAACCACACCTGGTCGGCGATCGGGATGGGCGCTGAGAGATCGCCCGCCTTGCGGCCCGGCGCAAACGCGAAGTCGGTCAGGAAGGCCTGCAGGCCGGTGTCGGGCCGCGCCCGTTGCCGTTCGATGACCACGGCGCCCAAGGTCGCCGCCACCGCGGCCGCGGCTTCGCCGGCGCGTAGCTTCGTCGCGGCCGCTTTCGCCCGCGTCTCGGCCGAGTCGCCGGCCGCCTTGGTGTCGAACCGCAAGGCCACGAAGTCCACTTCCGCCTCGGTCGTGAACAGCGTCTTGTTCTTGTTGTAGAAGGCCAGCATCTGTCGCGGGGTGGCCAGTAGTTGTGAACCGGTGCCGATCTTGCGGAGCTCTTCGCCGACCGCTAGCTCTCGCTTGATCGAGTCGCGCAGGCTCGACCGATGCTGGTCGAGGCTCATGCCCCGTCGCCGCAGGCGCTCGCGCAGTTCCTGGTCGCTGCCGGCGTCTTCCCGTTCCTTGGCGAGCCTGTTCGCGAGCAAGTAGTCGACGAGCGTCTTCACGCGTACCGGGTCGTGGCCGAGCCGGTTGATGTGATCGGCGAGCAGGATGTCATGGATGCGCTCTTGCACGAGGCTGAACTCGACTTTGAGCGCCTCGGTCTTCGGGAATCGCTTGCCGGGTCGGGCCTTGTGCCACTCGGCCTGCGCAGCTTCGAGTGCGGTGGCCAGCGGCGCGCGGATCGAGCCGAGCGTGATGACGTTGCTGCCGACCGTCGCCAGCACCTCGTCGTAGCCGGTCGACTTGCCGGTGCCCTGTTGGACCTGCGGCGCCAGCTTCTGCTGCGGTGGGGGATTCTGCGGGGACGGCGCGCCAGGTTGAGCCGGCTCAACGCTCGGTCCACTGACGCATGCAGACAGCGTGACCGAAACGAGCCACAGGGATGATTTGACCATGGTCACCTGTTGCTCATCTTCGTGGCGCGTTGCCTGCCGATCAACGCGTCTTGTAGGACTCGCAGGACCTGTTCTGGTTTTCGCGTCTTCGGCGGCAGTACCAGACAGGTGCGATTCGGCGCGATCGGTCGTACATCGGCGAAGGCCTCGAGCCACGCTCCGTGCGGTCCGTGCCCTGTCGCGTGGGACAGCATGATCTGGTCCGGGGGCACCCAACGCGCCACGTGCATGCCACGCGAGCCGAGCTGGTGCTTGATCACGAACAGCGAGACCAGGTTGGCCAGGGGGTCGGGTAGGCGGCCGAAGCGATCGCGCAGCGACGCGCACACGCGCTGGTAGGACTCCCGGTCCGCGGCCTCGTTGAGCTCGCGCAGGAGCGCGAGCCGCAGCCGTGCATCGTCGACGATGCCCTCGGGAATGAATGCTTCGACGCCGATGTCGACTTCGCCAGCGACCGCGGCTTCCGGCGGCTCCGGAGCGCGATGCGGGTTGGTGTTGCGCTCGACCGCGGCCTGCAGCAAGCGGCAATACATGTCATAGCCGATCGCCGCGATGTGGCCCGATTGCTCGCGGCCGAGCAAGTTACCTGCACCACGGATCTCAAGGTCCCGCATCGCGACTTGAAAGCCCGCGCCGAGCCCGGAGAAACGTTTCATTGCCTGCAGGCGCCGGCGAGCCTCTTCGGTCATCGGGTGCGCTGGATCGATCAGCAGATAGCAGTGTGCCTTGTGAACATCGCGCCCGACCCGTCCGCGCAGCTGGTGCAGGTCGGCTAGCCCGAACATGTGTGAGTTGTCGACAAGGATCGTGTTGGCGCGCGGGATGTCGATGCCGGACTCGACGATGGTCGTCGACAGCAGCACGTCGGCTTCGCCCTTCAGGAAGCTATGCATCGCATCGAGCAACTCGCGTTTGGACATCTGGCCGTGACCGACGACGATGCGCGCTTCGGGCACGATACCCGCCAGTTCGACGCGCACGCGCTCGATGTCGTGCACGCGGTTGTGCAAGAAGAACACCTGCCCGCCCCGGGCGAGCTCGGTCAGGATCGCCGAGCGGATCAGGCTGGCCTGGCGGTTGACGATCTGGGTTGCGATCTCGAGGCGACCAGCCGGCGGTGTGGCCAACGACGAGATGTCCCTGAGTCCGAGCAGCGACATGTGCAGCGTCCGCGGGATCGGCGTCGCGGTCAGCGTCATGACATCGACCGAAGCGCGTAGCGAGCGGATCTTCTCCTTGTGCGCGACGCCGAATCGCTGCTCTTCGTCGATGAGGAGAAGCCCGAGGTCCTGGAACGCGACGTCCTTGCCCAGCAGTTGGTGCGTGCCGATGAGGATGTCGAGCCCGCCTGACGCAGCAAGCGCGAGGATGTCCTTCTTCTCGCGCGCGTTCTGGAAACGCGACAGCACTTCGATGTG
This sequence comes from Planctomycetota bacterium, assembly GCA_002685965.1. Lineage (GTDB taxonomy): Bacteria > Planctomycetota > UBA1135 > UBA1135. Next base: position 9,117 of record NYZE01000072.1, read on the forward strand.
CACGGGGAACGATGCGAAGCGGTCGCGGAAGGTGCGTCCGTGCTGGTCGCAGAGCAGCGTCGTTGGCACCAGCATCGCGACTTGCTTGCCGGCGGAGACCATGCGGAAAGCCGCGCGCATTGCCAGTTCGGTCTTGCCGAAGCCGACGTCACCGCACAGCAGTCGGTCCATCGGGCGCGGGCTCGTCAGGTCGCGCAGGATCTCTACCGTCGACTTTTCCTGGTCGGCGGTATCCTCGAACGGGAAGGCGTGCTCGAACTCGTCGTAGAGATCGTCGTTCGCCGGGCATGCGAAGCCCTGCTGCTGCTGGCGGCGTACCTGCAGGTCGAGCAACTCGGCGGCCGTGTCGTGCAGCGCGCTCTGGACCTGCGCTTTGCGCCGCGAGAACGCCTTGGAGCCGAGCTTGTCGGGTTTGGGCGTGACGTCGCCGCCGCCGCCGATGTACTTCTGCACCAGGTCGATCTTGCTCGCTGGCACGAGCACCTCGACGTCGTTAGCGAAGCACAGCCGCAGGTGGTCTTCGTCGCCGCCGGTCGTGCCGCGCTTGGTGCGTTCGAGACCGATGAACTTGGCGATGCCATGCACGGCATGCACGACCCAGTCGCCCGGCGCCAACTCGAAGAAGCTGCCCAGCACACGGCTCTCGACCGGAGCGCGCCGCTTCTTGCCAAGGTAACGCCGGCGCGCGATCCCGGTGCCGAAGAACTCGCCGTGGTTGAGCAAGCAGCGCTTGATTCTCGGAATGCGAAACCCGCGGGCGAGATGGCCGAAGGTCGCGTCGATGCCGACGCCCGACTCGATCGCCTCGTGCGCCAGGCGCTCGAGGCGCTTGACCTCGGGGGCCGAGCGTAACACGACCAGCGGGCGTTCGAGCAGTTTGCTCGCGGCGATGATCCGTCCCTTCAGGTCCCAGCCCTCGGGAGGACCGAGTGACAGTGTCTCGCAGCCGAGATCGTGGCCGTCGCCAACTGGCAGCGTCGACAGCGAGTAGGCGGGGAATCGGGTCAGCGCATTCTGGAACGCTGCGACCGGCAGCGAGAGCGTTCCCTCACGCAGCGTGAAGCGTGACAACTGTTCTTCGAAGCGCACCGGCTCGACTACGAGTATCAACGTGCGCTCGGGATCACACAGGTCGAGTGGGAAGGCCTCGCTCGTGGTTGCGCCTGGTTGCGGGCGCCTCGGCAGGGTCAACACCACTTCGTCGAGCGGCACCGTCGAGCTCTGGTCGGTTGGATCGAAACGTCGTATCGACTCGATCTCGTCGTCGAAGAACTCGATGCGCACTGGTGTCTCGTGCCCCTCGGGGAATACGTCGACGACGTCGCCGCGCGCTGCCCACTCACTGCCTTCGGCGACGTGTGGAACGCGGCGCAGATCGGCGGCTTTGAGTTGGTCGTGCAGCGCGCTGGGTTCCATGCGGCGGCCCGGTGACAGCTCGAGTTGGTCGGCCGGCTCGGCTGCGCTGGCGATCGGCGCCAAGAGTGCTGACATCTCGGCCAAGACGACGGTCCGCGGCCGGAGATCGTGCAAGACGCTGGCGCGGGCCCGCAGCGACCCCGGCAGTGGCCGTAGGTCTTCGTCCCGCGCCAGCTCGGGTAGCACGAGTGGAGGCGGCAACTCGCTCGGGGGCGAGAACAGCGACAGGTCTTCGACCCACTCCTCGACCTCGATGTCGTCAGCGCAGCAGACGAAGAGCACTTGCTCGTTTGCTTCGCGCAGCGCGGCTGCCAGCAGCGCCTTCGATGATCCTGCGAGTCCGCTGAGCGGGATGGGCTTGCCAGCTACCGCCTCTGGTAGGGCGCGGAAGGCCTCGGCTTGGGAGAAGCGCTCGCGCAATGCGAGCACGCTTGCCGAGCCAGCGGTTGTTGCGCGCCTGGCCGTGTGATCACGCCTTCTTCTTGGGCACCGACTTCTTCTTCTTCGCCGGCGTGCCGTTGGTGGACTTCTCCGCGGGCAGGCCTTCCTCGGGTGAGGCGGTCTTCGACAGCGCCGCGGCCGCGGCGCTGTCGAGCTGCTCGAGCGCGTTCTCGGCCGCGTGCTGCTGCGCCAACTTCTTGCTCGTGCCAGTGCCTTCGCCCATCGGCGCGCCGTCGACCAGGACCTCCATGCGGAACTCCTGCTGGTGGCCGGGACCGGAGGTCTCGATCAGGCGGTAGCTCGGCAGGCCGAGCCGCTTGGCGAGGGTGTAGTGCTGCAGCCGTGACTTGGGGTCGTTGTAGACCGGATCCTCGGTCTTGTAGCCGGCGATGATGTGTGTGAAGACGAACTGCTGGGCTGCATCGATGCCGCCATCGAGGAAGACCGCGCCGATGCAGGCTTCGACAGCGTCGGCTTCCATGTTGGGGGTGGGTTCGAGGTCCTGACCCTTGCCCGTGCGTAGCAGTTCGCCGAGCTTGAGCTTGGCACCCACGACTGCCAGGGTCTCGCCCTGAGTCATGCGCGAGCGCCGGTGCGACAGCGCACCCTCGTCGGCGTCGGTCATGCCCTCGTGCAGGAACCAGGACACCAGCAGGTTGAGCACGGCATCGCCGAGGAACTCGAGCCGTTCGTTGTTGCCGAGCCCTTCGTTGCGGGTGGAGGCGTGGCACAAGGCCTGTGATAGAAGGGCCTTATGCTCGAACTCGTAGCCGAGGCATTTCTCGGCGGCGGCGATGCGCGGGTCCGAGGCCGACGTCTCTGCGGGCTTCTGGGTTGCCTTGGGCATGGGCGGCGAAATCGGTAACCGATGATACGACTAGCGAATCCCATAGGCGCCCGGTGCCCAAAAAAACAAACGCCTGCCGTCCCGGTGGCCGGTTTCCTTACGGAAGGCTAATGTTGGCGCCGGGCACCGACTTGCACCACGTATCTACCAACACGGAGCCCCAGCGTTACTCGACATGCCGTTGTCGCCGTAAGGTCCCCGGTCGGCTCGTTAGCCTTCATGCAGTTCCACTCGTTCAGGCTCGATCACCTGGATCGCCACGTCCCCGGTGAATGCCGGCTACCCGATGATGGCGCCGACCTGACGGCCGTCTTGGTGCTCACGGACATCCTCCTGTCGCGGCGGCACGGCTTTTATCCGTTCTTGGCCGAGACCCTGGCCAGCGACCGGCTTGTCGTGAGCTTCGACGCCGCGCTGTCGGGCTACAGCGCCGGGTCGACCGACGTCGATGTCGGGGTCGCACGCACGTATTCGCTCGGGTCTGAAGTCGTCGATGCCTTGGCGGTGTTGACCGCGCTCGAGGACGGCACGTTGCCATGTTCCGATGTCTGGGACGGCCAACGGCTCGCACTGATCGGTCATGGCAAGGGTGCTGCCGTGGCTCTGCATCTGGACCGGCGTCTGCGCGAGGAAGGACGGCCGGCGCCGACTGCGCTCGCGCTCTTGGCTGCACCAGCGACGCTCGTTCGCGAGGGTTGGGTCGGCGACGAAGATCGCGGGCTTGCGGTTCCGGTGGACCCGCCGAGCGACGGCGACGGCCCGGACATGGTCACACTCACTCCCGAGTTCTTCGACGATGCTCGTGGGCTCGCCGAAACGGCAACTCTAAAGGAGTTGATTGCGACCACGCCAACGCCCGTGTTGGTGGTGGCTGGCGAAGAGGACGTCGTGTTTCCCGTCGCCGAGTCAGAAGAGCTGATGACTGCCGCCCGTGCACCAAAGGACCGTTTGGTCGTGGTCGAAAAGGCAGGTCACCACTTCGGCGCAGGCCACCCCTTCGGCGGTGCACCGACAACGTTAGTGCACGCGAACGACGTCATCGATCGCTTCCTGCGCGAGTAACGCCTGGACTAACCTCGAGTTAGGTCCAGGCGCTCCTTGACAGATGTAAATTTCCGACTTGAGCTGGCTATATCGGTATTGCATTGCCGGTACATACGAGAAGGCGATATTCCCCCCGACGATATTCCCCCGACGTTGTCGCCGACGCATTCCGCACAACTCCAAATCCTCCATGTGATCGAGGCTTCTGCATCATGAACTGCCGTCCTCTCGTAGCTTGGCGCTCTGCGCTTGTCGTTGCTGCGGCGTTGTTGGCTACCGGTTGCACTGCCGACTCCGATGCTCCGGCGTTCGACATCCCGTTCGACTTCAAGGATTCCTTCTACCGCGCCAACGGGATCGACCCGACCAAGCTCATCAACCGCCTGACGCCGGCACACCCGTCGGCGACGACTGGCACTTCGATCGATCCGACGCGCAACTCGACCCGCATCCTGCATACCTTCGGTGGCTATGACACGGTGGGAGAGCCGCTCTACTACCCGCTGCCGCCGGCACCATTCAAGGCCGATGCTTTCCTGCCCAACGAGCAGGGCAAGCGGGCCCGCGAGATTGCCAACAGGTTCCGCGCCTTCATCTTCCCCAGGCGCGATGGCGACCGGGTCGGTTCGGGGGCGCCCAACCGGCGCGAGGACAACGTCTTCGACACGTCATCGGGCTACCTGACCAAGAACCCGCTTGGTCTGTGGCGCTTGACCTTCCCGCGCTGCACCGACAAAGCGCTCAACACGGTCGCTGGCAAGCAGGCCATGAACGCGGTGCGGGCAATCAACGGCACGGATCTCGATGGCACCCCGATCATCAAGCGGCTCTCTGAAATCATCGAGCTAGAGAAGCTCGGCTACCTGGAGCTGATTCAGCGGCCGGAAGACGGGTCCATGGGCCCGCCTTGGGTTGTGTGACCTCTAATCATCGACCCCCGTGCGGGGTCCATCACACGCGATGCCTTCCTGACCGATGCCGTCCTGGTCGACGGGACGCCGCTCGACGCGAGCATCAGGAGCAACTTCAACGCGTTGCAGCAAACGGGCGCCTTCGTCCGCGATCCGCAGCTCTTCCTGACGCCGTTCATCCAGCCGCTTCCGATTCCGCCGTTGGCCAAGCCCGTCGCTGCGCTGTCGCCGCCGCCCGACTCGACCAAGCACCAGCTCTGGGCTGGGCACGTGCCGGTCAACCTCTACGACGTGCACGTCAAGCAGGCGCTGCACCGGTTCCACCCGGACCTGCCTCCGTCGATCGTGTGGGGCTTCGATGGTTTGCCTGTCGGCGCGACGTACCACGCTCGCTATGGCGAGCCCTTCCTCGTGCGGTTCCACAACGACTTGCTGCCGCAAGGTGATGGCACGGGCATCGGCAAACCCGAGATCGCGATTCACCTGCACAATGCGCACACTGCCTCCGAGAGCGATGGCTTCCCCGGGGACTTCTTTCCGCCGGCGGCCTTCAAGGACAACCACTACACGATGTTCATGGCCGGTGACGACGAGCGCGAGGCGCTGGGCACTCTGTGGTACCACGACCATCGCGCCGACTTTACGTCGCAGAACGTCTACAAGGGCCTCGCCGGGATGATGTTCTTCTTCGACGAAGTGGACTCCGGCGACGAGTTCGATCCAAACCCGAAGGCGCTGCGACTGCCGAGTGGCGACTACGACGTGCCGTTGGTGCTCGCGGACAAGAAGTTCACTGCGACGCCGGACCGCGCGATGTTCATGGACATCTTCAACACCGACGGCTTCCTCGGCGATCAGTACACGGTCAACGCGGCCGTCCAACCCTACTTCGAGGTGGCTCGGCGCAAGTATCGGTTCCGCGTCCTCAACGTCGGCCCGTCGCGGTTCTATCGGATCGCCCTGTCGACCGGCCAGGCGATGACCGTGATTGCCAACGATGGCAACCTGCTACCGCAGCCCGTGGAGATGGAGCACGTGCGCGTCACGGTGGCGGAGCGCATCGACGTCGTCGTCGACTTCTCGAAGTTCCGGATCGGCACCGTTCTCTACCTCCTGAACCTCGAGGACCAGATCAGCGGCAAGGGCACGACCGGCAAGATTCTCAACCTGCACGAAGCGCCGAAGATGATGAGGTTTATCGTCAACCGCGACGTTCCCGATCCGAGCCGCGTCCCGAGCTTTCTGCGCGAGCTGCCGAGCCACCCGGAACCGGAGGTCGTGCGGACCCGCGAGTTCGAGTTCGATAACAAGAACGGCATCTGGACCATCAACGGCAAACAGTTCGACTTCAATCGGTCGGATGCCCAGGTCAAGCAGGGAACCGCCGAGCGCTGGATCCTCAAGAATGCCAGTCAAGACTGGGAGCACCCGGTGCACATCCACCTCGAGGAGCACCGGATCGTCAAGCGCAACGGACGGGCGCCGGCAGTGCACGAGAGCGGCCGCAAGGACGTCACCGTGCTGGAGCCCGGTGACACGGTCGAACTCGTCATGCGCTTTCGCGACTTCCTCGGCCGCTACCCGATCCACTGCCACAACACGGTGCACGAGGACCACGTGATGATGCTGCGCTGGGATGTGGTCAAGTGAGCCGGACGCTGCGCGCAATCGCCGCCGGCGTCCTGTTCGGCTGCGTCGGGTTGTTTGCTGCCGACCAGCTCGTCGAAGCCCGGCCCCCACACCGGCCGGCAGATCCGCAAGGCTTCCCCAACGTCCAGCTCCAGACGCACGATGGGCGCACGGTCCGGTTCTACGACGACCTGATCAAGGGCAAGGTCGTCGCGATCAACTTCATGTACGTCGACTGCACGAACTTCTGACCCATGGCGACCAAGAACCTGGTCGAGGTTCAGAAGCGACTGCGGAAGCGGGTGGGCAAGGACCTGTGGATGTACTCGATCAGCCTGCAGCCCGAGAACGACACGCCTGAGCGTCTCGCTGAGTACGCCAAGGCGGCGGGCGTTGGACCGGGATGGACCTTCCTGACTGGGCGCCCGCAAGACATTCAGCAGCTACGGCGCAAACTCGGCTTCTACTACCCCGACGACCCGGAGCTCGATGCCGACAACTCGCAGCACATCGGGTTCCTGCTGATGGGTAACGAGCCGTATGGCTGGTGGGGAACCGTGCCCACGACCGCCGCGCCGCGCCAGATCGTGCAACTGATCGACTGGTTGAAGCCGGGCGCCAGGGGACAACGGTGAGCGCGCGCGCGACGACTGCGCTGACTGCAGTGCTCGTGCTGGCGATCGGTCTGCCGATCGTGTTCGCGAGGAAGTCGTGGCGAAGCGAGGTCGTTGCCACGACCGTCGACGCGCAGGACTTCGACCAGCTCTGGCTCGACCTGGAGGCGCTGCAGCAGGCGAAGCTCAACGGCGCCGACTTCGAGCGGCGGTTCGTAGCTCGCACAGCCAAGTATCTGCAGCTGGGTGATGCTGCAGTCCTGGTCGGCGCAGTCGACCTTGCGCTCGGAGATCTCGAACAGGCGCGGTCGCGGATGGAGCGGGCGCTCGCTTTGTCCAACGGGACTGCGGTTCCCACGACGGAAGTCCGCCGCAAAGCTTGGGGCAGGTGGCAGGAAGAGCAGCGGGCTGCGTCGGACCGCCTCCTCGCTGCGCTGCAGACGACGCCGCGGCATGGCCTCCTGGCCGAGAAGCGGCTGCTCTGGTTGTTGCGGCTGGACTACAGCAAACGGGGCCAGCGCAAGGCGCGCTGACGCGCGCTACTTCCACTTCTTCCAGATCTTGGCGTAGGCCTTGAGCCCGTCGCGCCAGCCCTTGTCCCAGTTTTCGAAGGTCTTGAAGGCTGCTCGTTCCTTCTTGGAGAGCTTGAGCTGATTGGAAGCCTTCTCTAACTCGCGCATGCGCTTGCCGAGCTGGGGCGGCAGCCCTTCGTAGAGAAAGACCTTAGGCAGCGTCTTGAGCACCGCGCGGACGAGCTTGCCGTCGTCCTTCTTGCGCGAGTACCAGGCGTCGAAGATCGCCTTGGTGGCCTTGAGGTGCTTCTTGCGCGCTGCGTCGTAGCCGATCGCCTTCACGAAGGCCTCGACCGTGTCGACGCCACGGAAGTCCTCGCGCAGTGCAACGATGTGGCCGAGCCACGGTTTGCCGTTGAGCTTGGCGCTGCCAACGCTCTTGCCGACCGCAGCAGCGAGCGCCTTGACGTGTGCGGCGCCCGCCTTCTCGAGCTCTTGGATCAAGGTCTTCGCCTTCTTGCGCACGGCGGGTGCCACGTCCGAGAACGGCTTGTGACCGTCGTCGACCAAGCGGCGCAAGACCGCGCGCGCGCCGGCGGCGCCGACGACCGTTTGCCATTGATACTCGTCCGCCGGCTTCGGTTTCAGGATCCACTCAGCCGCGGCGAGCGCTTGCTCGGGTTGCGACGTCGTCATGCCGTCGCACCACGCGACCTCCTCGCTCGCGCGCACGCCGTTGGGCCAGTGGTTGTAGCGGGACAGTCGCCGCAGGTTGAGCATTGGAAACGACTGCTTGGCGTACTGGTCGCGGCTGCCGACGCTCTGTCGATACGGAACGACCGGATCCATCGTGCCGTGCATGAACGAGATCGCGACCTTCTTGACCGGCTTGCCGGTCTTGGACCAGCCCCAATGCCCGGAGGCGTGGGCAACGACGCCGGCTACGTCGGCCGGGTACTCGCCCGCGTAGTAGACGACGAAGAAACCGCCCTGGCTGTGTCCGTAGAGAAAGATGCGGTCGATCTTGAACTCCTGGCGCAGCTCGCCGAGGAAGGCGTGCATGGCCTTGGCGTCCTGGCTCTTGCCGAGGAACAGCCGCGTGCTATTGGCGCCCGGCGATGGACCGTCGACCGAGACAACGATGTCGTCCGGCCGGAAGACCTCCGGTTTGTTGTTCCAGTGGCCCCACCGGTAGTCGAGCCCGGTCCCGTGACAGATCACGGTCAGGTTGCGAGGCGTCTTGCCGTCGTAGCCCTTGGGCGTTGCCCAGGTGAAGCGAAGGTCGTTCTTCGACTTCCAGCGGTACACGGTCAGGGGCTTGGCGCGGGGCGTCGGCGCCTTCTCGGGCGGGTCTTCGGCGGGCAGGGTAGTGACAAGTGTCAGCAGGAGCGTCGTGGCGATCATCGGCGTCTACTATCCTCGTTCGTTGAAGATGGTGAACCCCACGCCTGGCAAACGCTGCATGAAGAGTCTCATTCTCGCTCCCCTGGTGGTCTGTGCCTGCGCCGCGCCGCCCTCGCCTCCTCCCGCTGGTGGTTTGCCCTGGAGCGCTCCGGCG
>NYZE01000073.1 GCA_002685965.1 Planctomycetota bacterium
CTTCTTCGCCCTGAACGGCGTCCGCTACTTGACCGTGCCAGGGTGGTCGCAGAAGGACCAGCGCATCAAGTTGCGCCTACCCCGCAACGCCCGCTGGCTGCGGATGGAGGGCATGCAGCACGACGGGCACACCTTCGACATCCACCTAGACGAGGCCTGGGTCAAGGATCTCGAGTCCGAGAAGAGCGGACGGCCGGTGAAGAAGATGCGCTTCCACGTCGCCTACAACAGGATCAACAAGCGCTTCGCCCCGACCTACGTGGACACCGCTATCAACATCGGCGAGACCGTCTACGTGCGCTACCCGACGCGGCACGACCCTGTCCAGGAAACCGAAGTGTGGCCGGAAGACAAAGGGACCTGGATGCCAACGGACACTGCCTCGGGCGACTACACCCCTCAGGCACCACTGGCCCAGGCCGCGAAGACCCTCGTCTTCGGCGCCAAGGCCTCAGCTGGCAAGATCTCGGATGCTACCGTGGTCGACATCGGTCTGCCGATGACAGCCGCCCAGGTCAAGGACCTGCTGATGGATGGCGACAAGCCGCGCTACGAACGTGTCGTGTTCGACATCGACGCCCGCGCTACGAACCGTGCAACCATGAAGCCCGAGGCGTTCTGGAAGGACGTCGACCAGGCGCTGAGCGCCTACAACAGGGCCGGAGGCAAGGTGCTGGAACCCTACTTCCTGCACGCCTACTCCGTTGTCGGCCCCGTCGAGGCCGACAACGTCGGCTTCCTGCAACGGCCCATGCCCGGCGACAAGGCCGAGAACTTCGCCGCCCACCTGAAGGGCAAGCGCGTCTCGGCCAACAATGGCCGCCTCGACCTCGCTGCCGCACTCGACGGCAACTCGGGTCGCTACGTGGTTTACGCCGCTGCCGTGCTCAACTCGGATGAGGCCCGCGAGTGTGTGCTCAAGCTCGGCTCCGACGACGGTGTCGCCGTCTGGGTCAACGGTAAGCGCGTCCTGCTCCGCATGCGCAAACGGACCCTGACGATCGACGCCGATGAGCAGTTGGTGCAGCTCAAGAAGGGCCACAACCAACTTCTCTTCAAGGTCTACAACGACGGTGGCGCATGTGGACTGGCTGCGAGGTTCACCGACAAGGCGGGGCTGCCGATCGATGGCCTTCGCGTGGTCGATAAATAGCGCAAACCTCGTGCCCTCCGGGCCCTGGTTTGCGCCGAGCACGACCACGCTGCCCCGGTCGGCAGTCACGGCGCCAAGGCGGCCCGTCAGGGTGCCAAGCGCCTCGCGGTGAGGTCTGCTTTGCTCTGCCTACTTCCGCTTCCGCAGCAAGAGCCAAATCTCCACAACCTCTCTTCCGTTCCCCTCGCCAACCCTCCGCTTCCCATCAACCGGGACGGGCTTGGCCTCCGTGGCTGGCTTGGCCTCTGCCTTCTCCATCTCCTTGTTGCTCGACTCGATGCTATCCCGGTGCCCGGTCTTCGGCTTGGCCTGCTTCAGAGACCGATCCAGGCGCTCGATCAACAAAGCGGTCGCCCTGTCCTTCGAGGCTCTGACACCTGACAACTGAACGAGCTTGTCGCGCGGGATCGTCTGATTCCGCCGCCCACCCCCGCCAGCCGCATAGACCTTCGACAGCGCAAGCGCCACGCTCGCCGAGTCACCACGCAGGCGGACCAGCTCATAGCCACTCGACTTCTTGCCCTGGTGAAGAAAGCCGTCATAGAACCGACGTGCCTTGTGGCTTGCCTCCGTGCCGCTCTTGTCCTGGAGACTCATCGTGAACACCCCGAGCTTCCGTGCGCCCGGCGCCTGGACCGAGAACCGATCGACCTTCGCAAGCGAGTCCACGAGCCCAAAATCGATCGACCGCTCGGGCTGCATGAAAACGAGAGTCACCGAGTCCAAGGCTCTTTCTTTCAACGCAACGAGAACGCCCGGGCCGGCTTTCGGCCCGACCGGCACCGAGCCCTTTCGCCCGCCGCCGCGCACCCCATCTGTCGGTCCCCGGGTCGTTGGCCCGCCCGGACCCGGAGCTTTCACGCGCGCTCCTGCGCGCCTGTCCTTCGCGAGACCGCCGCGGTCCTCGGCCGGCAAGAGCTTCTTGTGCTTGGCCACCTTCTCCGATCGGGCACCGGCAAACTCGCGGCGCGCGACAGAGCCTTCGTTCTTCGCTGCACCCGCGACGGATTTGACGGTGACCTGCTTCCAGAACTCGGTCCGGGCCTTCGGCTTGGCAGGAGTCTTCCCTCCGCTGGGCAGCGCTGAACTCTCCTTATGGATGGCGATCTTCTTCGCTTCGCGCGCGGGGATGACCGCCGGATCGCTGACCCTGAGGCGCCCGAACTCCTTGATGAAATCCTCGCCCCCTGTGACGACCTTCTCCTCGACTGTGGCGATCTTCTCCTCGGCTTCGGGGACCTTCTCCTCGGCTTCGGGGACCTCGTCGAACACGACCGCCGACTTGTCGCCCCATGGACCCCATGTGCCGGATCCGATCCCGAAAAACGCAACGAGCCCGGCCGCCACGAGGCCGCCAGTCGCGAACATCGCGATGATCCGCGGGGTGCGCGCTGGCTCGCTGGCAGCACCAGCCAAGGGGACGGCCGCAGGGGATGCATCCGCCGGCGAGGCAGCAGGCAGAACTGCTGCAAGAATGCGCGCGCGCAGAGCGTCACCACCATCGTCGTCCGCTTCCGCCGCGCCGAGGTCGTTTAGCTGCCGCACTCGCAGGCAGTAGGACTCATAGCGAGCATCCAGCTCCGGATCGCGACGGAGACGCCGCGCCAACGCGCGCTCCTCACGCGCGCTCAGCCTGCCCTCGGCGAGATCGAGGAACCACTCGGGGTCTTCGTCGGGCCGTGCTAGCTCGTCGTCGAACAGCTTGCTGTCGCTCACGCTTCTGCTCCTTGCTCGGCATCGAGATAGGCACGCACGCGTGCACGTGCGCGGTGTAGCCGGGATCGAACCGTTCCGATCGGCAGCTCGAGGATCTCGGCGATCTCCTCATAGCTGCGGTCTTCGAGGTCACGCAGTGTCAAGATCACACGCCACAGTTCGGGCAGCTCATCGATGGCACGGCGACACGCATCGAACTGCTCACGTCGCTCGAGGTCGATGCCGGGTGCACTGCTCGGATCGACCGGGTCGATCGATGTCGCTTCGCCATCGGTATCGACACCATCGAGTGAGATGGTCCGCCGATCCCGCTTGAGCGCCTTGCGCTGGCGCAACTCCGAGATGCAAACGTTGACGGTGATACGGTGAATCCAGGTGCCGACACTGCAATCCGCCGAGAAGTCGGGCAAACCGCGGAACACACGCAGGAACACCTCCTGTGTCAGGTCCTCGGCTAACTCACGTTCTCGCGACCACATGCGACGCACCATTCGAAAGACTCTGCCCTGGTATCGGTCCACCAGGTCAGCGCAGGACTCCTGGTCACCGCCGACGATGCGAGCCACGAGTGCGATCTCTTCCGCGCGGACCTCCTCGTCCGTCCCGGGAGCGCCCTCTTTGGAGGCACCATCAGAGCTTCCCTGTTCGGAAGTGAAGGGACGAAGCGGCTCGGACCGGGTTCCCGACTCCCCTGACTCGTCCTCTTGACTACCCGCATCCGTCGGCCAGGAGGATGCTTCCGCCCCAGCCTCGGCAGGACTGATCCTTGGATCCAGACCGCTCATCGGCCCCTGCAGGCTATCGTGAGTCTGGAGAGGCCGCCACCGCTGCTGCGTGGCAGAGATTGCGCTGATGAGCAAACCAAGAACGGGGTTCCTTGCCACATGCCCCTGCTGCGGCGAGAAGGTCAAGGTGGACGCCCGTCTGAGACGGCTAGACCCGATGGATCCCTCCAAGAAGAAACCGTCCAAGTTGCTCGATGACGCCAGCGACGTCCTCGAGACAGAAGAGCAGGCGAGGCAACAGACCTTCGACCGAGCCCTGGACGAAGAGACCGGCGGCAAGAAGTCCAGCCTCGACGACTTCCTCGACTGACCGCCTGCGCGGGTCGCCATCCTTATCAGCCTAATCGAGTTGTTGCAGCCCTCGGCGCAACCGGGAGAATCGACCCATGCTCAGTTCATCATTCCAACACATGCAGCATACCTCCTACCGCATCATCGTTTTCAGCGCCCTCTGCATCGGCGCGGCCAGTGGCCAACAACATCAACATTTTCCCACCCCACACTCAGAGGAAGGCTGGTTGGCAGAGTGGGAACACAGACACATGAGCTCCCGAGGCACGCCCTACATCCATGCCTTCTCCGTCGAACCGGCCTATCTTGGCCGTGAACTGATCGTCGATTACCTGACTACCGAGTTTGACGGCGAGACCGAACAAGCAGTGGAGGCCGAGCTCGAGTGGGCCCTCACCAACCGCCTCGGCATGACTGTCGCACTCCCCTTCAGGGCGCTCGATGGCGCCGCCGGTCGGTCCAGTGGTCTCGGTGATTTCGGCATCGCACCACGCATGTTACTGATCGACAACGACCGCTTCTTGCTGTCAGCGCAAATCGAGCTGGAGCTGCCAACAGGCAGAGAAGAGGTCGGCGCGAACGAGACCGCGATCGGCCCATCGATGCTGATGTGGCTCGATCTAGGTAACTGGTGCACCTTGCAGGCTCAGGTAGGCACCGAGCACGATCTCAACTCCGACGAAGCCGAACTGGCGTATGCCTGCGCTTTGGGTTGGAGCTTTCGCACTACCCAAGATGTCGGCCACAACCTTCATCATGCCGAGCCAGGCCTGATCAACTTGAGCGCGGAACTGACCGGGCGCACCGGAATCAGCGGCTCCGACGATGGCAGGACAACGACAGAGGTCCTGCTCGGCGTGAGCTACACGATCAGCAACTTCACCACGGTTCGCGCAGGCTACCAGTTTCCTGTTGGCGGTCCGGAGGGCATCGATCACGCGCTGATCATCAGCGTGGTCCTTTCGTTCTAGAGCGACTCAAGCCGGCAGATCTACGTTGGTTTGAAGTGATTTCGAGGGCTTTGGAACTAGATGCACTAGTCTCTCATACTGCCGAGCGCATCTTCGCCCCGGCATCACGCCATGGATTGTCGACAGCTACCCGGGGACCCGAGCACGCTTCACGCCTTCAACTGGGACAACGTGTTCCCCAAGAAGCGGCGCGCGCCTTGGTTCCGCGTCTGGATCGTGCTCGCGTGCCTCGGATTGGCGCCGACGCTCTGGCGGGTCTGGCGCCTACCACCCGAGGATGCGAACGCAACACTCGCCAAAGGCCTGACCGACGCCGAAGTCTGGCGCCAACGCTACACCGTGCTTGCGCGCGCCAGCGAAGGCCACGCAACTCCTGCCCTTACGGTGATGCTGCGACGCATCGATGGCATGGCACGAACCCTGCCCGCCGAGGAAGCCGATGCCCTGCTGTTCTGGAAGACATACGCCGTCCTCCACGCCGGTGGTGTGCCGAGGGACGTACCAGACGCGTGCCACAACACCAAGCGACTGCTCGGCCAGTAGCCCTACAAGAACATGTCGCCTGACAGGTTCCGCTCGCGCTGCAGCGACGCGTGCGCAAACAACGCTAACGCCGCCCACGCGCCGATTAGCGACGACCTGCCGTAGCTCAACAGCGGTAACGGCAAACCCGTCGGGGCCAGCAAGCCCGTGCAGACACCCACATGGATGAACAAGTGCGTCGCAAAGTAGGCGGCCACGCCTGCCGCAAGCAGCCGCCCGAACCGATCACGAATGCGCGCCGCCCGTCGCAGCATCAGGATGCAGAACCCGAGATAGACGGCAATCATGGTCAGCCCACCCACGAGGCCCGTTTCCTCGGCGACGACGGCGAACAGGAAGTCGGTGCTGCGGTATGGAAGGAAGTCGAAGCGGTTCTGCAGGCCTTCGAAGAGGCCGCTGCCCGTCAGCCCACCGGAACCAACAGCGACCAGACTCTGCCAGAGGTGGTAACCCGCCCCGCTACGCTGCACCTGCGACATCTCGCTCTGCGCCAGCCATACGAGAATGCGTTCTTTCTGGTAGCCGTGCAGCGCCGGAAACACCGCAACCAAACACAGGACGCCGAGCACCGCGATCGCAATCAGCGTGCGGGCGCGAGCGCCGGACACCCAGCACATCGCCAACAGCACAGGCAACAGTGACAGCGCGCTGCCGAGGTCGGGCTGACGCACCATGAGCAGGAACGGCACCACCGTCAGCGCGAGTGGAACGCCGACGCTCTCCACAAACCCGGCCTTGCTGCGAAAGCGCAGCCAACGTGCCAGCACGAGAATGAGTGCCGGCTTCAGTAACTCGGTGGGCTGAATGCTCGTGCCCGCGACTCGGAACCAACGCTTGGCCCCGTTGATCGTGACACCGAACACCGGCACGAGCGCCAACATCACGACCGCGCCGCAGTAGACGAGCCAGGCAGCACGCAACAGACGCGCACGCGGCAGGTACGCGACCGGCGCCATGAGCAGGGCCAGCGCGACGAGCGCGGCGGCGTGGCGCGGTGCTTGTCCCGCGAAGTTCTCGTCGTCCAGCGTCGCCGAGTGGATGAACACCACGCCGATCGCACCGATCGCCAACGCCAGTCCCCATTCGACGAAGGGAAACCCGGCGAAGAAGCCGCGCAAGCGATCGAGCCGACTCACGACCTCGAGGCGCACCATCAGTCACCCCCTCGCAGCGGATAACGCGCCGCTAACACCGGGTCGGCCTCGATGCGCTCGAACACCCGCGCCACTGCGCGACCGGACGCAGCGCCACCGTGGACGCCTTTGGGCACCTGCCAGAACACGCAGCAGAACGCGAACCGCGGCGCCCTCGCCGGCAGCCAGCCAGCGATCCACGCGTTGTTGGCATTGCCATAGTTGACCTCGGCGGTGCCAGTCTTGACACAGATCGGCCAGCGGCTCAGTCCCGACTTGCGCGCGGTGCCCACCTTCGGAACGCGCGCCATCGCGGCACGAATCGTCGCAGCATGTGCCGCGTCGAGCCCGAGATCGGTGGGCGGGCGCGGGGCAATGTCATGGTCATCGACACCCTGCACCAGTCGAGGAAACGGCCGACGCCCGGTCGCGAGGCCAGAGTAGCCGCAGGCCAACCAGAGCGGCGCAATGCGCCAGCCGTAGCCGATCGCGCGGTGCATCGTCGACCAACGGCTCTTCGGTACCGCGGACGGCCGCTCGATGCGTAGCCCGAATGGCCGCTCATAGTCCGCACTCGTAGCCAGCAAGCCAAAACGAGTCAGGGCGCGACGCACGCCTGCCTCCTGTAGCCGCTCGCCAAGCTGCGCGAAGTAGGTGTTACACGAGAACGTCAGTGCATTCGCCACGCTCGGCGTCTGCCCTTTCCAGCGGCATCCGCAACCGAGCACACCACGATACCGACTGCCGGTGCACTCCTTGAAGTCGCCGGAAACGGCGCCGGTCACCAGCCCCTCGTAGGCCATGAACGGTTTGATGACCGAGCCCGGGTAAGGCGTGTACCAGGACCTGGCTGACGTGTTGATGCGAAACTGCAGGCTGATGCCTCGCTCATTGGTCGTGCGCTCGGGAATCCACGCCATGCCACGCACGTCACCGGTGTGCACGTCGAGCAGGACCATCGAAGCCTTGGCCTCGCCATACTCCGCACCCTGCTCGGCGAGCGCTTTCAACATCGCGTCGGTCAGGCGAGCATCGATGGTCAGGCGCACATCCTGGCCGCGCTGCGCATCGACATGTCGAACCACTTCCCTCTCGTTACCACCACGATCGCGCAACACCTCGCGGATGCCGAGCCGACCGGTCAACACCGAGTCGAGCTCGCGCTCCAGACCATCGAAGCCACGCCGCGCGGCGAGCTGACCGCTGCGGCGCGCTCGCTCCTCGAGCTGCTGCTTCCATAGCTGCCATTCGTGGTCATCGATGTGAACCCGCCGTTCGAGCGCCGAGGGTTCATCGAGGCCTTCCGGCGCTGGAATCAGGAACCTCGGCTCGTCGTCTCGACGTTGCAGGGCAGCACCGGCACGCACGGCGCCGAGCCAGCGATACGGCATGCCGGAAGGCTCCGTCCGCGGATGCCGCCGACGCACCTCCTCGCCGACAGAGAAGCCTGGGTAATGCTCGCTGCGCCCGACGACCAGCGCAACCACCGTGTCGAAGGGCACTGGTCCTGCAACTCTGAACGGTGCCTTCTCGAGCGCAAAGCGTTCATCCAGCCGTACGACCAGGTCGTTGGCAGCCTCACTCAGCGAACCTCCGTAGCTGCGCGCGAGTCGCATGAGTGCGCCGCTTCGCGCGTCGCCATCGCCGTTGCCTCGCGCCGCAACGCGGGCACGCGCTCGAACGCGGAGGCGGCCATCGAGCGCATCGAGCCACTGGCGCAGTCCGCCGCGAGGCTCGCCCGTCTCCGTGGTCGAGCGCGGCAACGCGAGCTCGTTCCCGAGCAATGCGGCCAGCCGATCCAGGTCCGCGAGCCCCGCACTGAGGTGAGCATGCAACGCCTCGCGCAGGCTGTTCTGCGCCATCAGATCGCCGAGGCACTGCCCGACCGAACCCGGCGGAGGGTCGACGTGCGCCGCATCGAAGGCCACCGCGAGCGAACTTGCACTGGGATGCCGACCGGCATCCACCGCGTGTACGATCGAGAAGGCATAAAAGCGCAGAACGCTGCGCAGCCGTTTCGCCAGCCCCGAACCGCGGTGCAGCCAACGCACCGGCATTGCCAGCAGCGCGTCGGCCGCGGCATGCGCTCGTGCCGGCGGTCCGGCGAAGGCCAGCGGCACTGCGGCGAGCGGATCGGGTGATTGGTCGGTCACGGCGGCCAGATCACGGAGGAAGCGATCCAGGTGCAACAGCGATGCCGACATGTGCCGCCGACGCAGGCCGCGGTAGGTCAACTGCAACACAAAGAGCGACTCGTCGGTTGCGAGCACGACGCCGTAGCCGTCCTCTATCGTGCCGCGCAAGGCCGGCAACCAGTGGCGGCGCCGCAGGTTGTCACCACGCGCCGCGGACCAGACCGCGGCCTCCGAGACTTGCAACTCGAACAAGCGAGCGCCTAGGACGATCCCACCACCGGCAACGGCGAAAGACAACACAGCAAGGCGAAGCCGTGCGCGGCTCATCCGGCGACCTCCGTGGCGGCAACCTTGTCGCGACGCCTAGGCGGACGCCATGCGAGCACGATGGCCAGGCCAGGCGCAACCAGCGCTGTCAGCAACCAGCCCAGTGGCCCGCGACCCAGGGGGTCACCGACGCCGCCGGCGAGCACGTAGGACTGCAGCAGCGACAGCGTCGCCGCAACGAGACCGCCGGCCAGCATCTGAAACTGCCACCGCTCCGGAAACAGATTGCGCCGCAGCGGCCACACGAGCAGGTAGACGACGAGGAGCGCCCACAGGTGAAACACGATCCCACCGGGCCAGAGCAGCGCGCGGGCCACAGCGAGCAGGATCAACAAGCGCGGTGCGCGGCTCGTGTCCGCATCGAGAGCGCAGCGCGCGACCAGGAGCGCGGTGACGTCGGGCAACCAGACCATCCGCCCGAGCAGCAACGACTCGATCGCGAGCAGGTGCACACACCCGAGAAAGCGCAACGCGGTTGCCATCATCGGTCCACGACTCCGCCACCCACCGTCACTCGCTCCGGCCATGACGTGTCACCAAACAGGTCGGCAACGAGCCGACCGCCGCCGAGTTCGCGCACCCGGCCAACCTCCAGACCCTGCGGGAACGCCGAGCCAGCGACGCCGGTGAACAGGGAGTGGCCCGGTTCGCCCTCGACCTCGGGCGGCCAGACGACGGCGAAGCCCCGGCCACGCCCGCGCACCAGGATCGCCGTCGGGGCGTCGTGCCCATCGAAACAAACCAGAGGCACCACCGGGCCGTGACCGGACAGGGGCGTCGCCATCGCGAGACCGCCGCACGCCCAGCGAATGCGCCCGAGGCAATGCAGACCGTCGAACACTGCGGCCCCCGCCGCCAACTCCGTACCCCGCAACAGGTATCGTCGCGGCGATTCGTTCGTCGCCGACGACCAAACGACCCGCGCAGCATTGCCGCCTCTGCGGTGGTCCGCCGCTTCCACCGAAGCTGGCGCGCTGGCGATGACTCCCACACGCACAACGCCGCGGGCATCCCAGCGCGGCATCACGTAGCGACGTAGCACGAAACGACGGTCGCGATAGCCAACGTCCTCGACCCGACCGAGGACGAGTCCTGCCGGCAGGTCCGGGTGCAGCACGGGGCTCGCAGCAGTGCGCGCGATGTAGGGCCAGCGACCGGCGCTCCACGTGTCGAGTTGGCGCGGCACGGCCCGCACCACTCGCAGCAGAAACGGCGAGCCCATGGGCGCCGCTGCGACGAGCAGCGACAAGTGCGGCAGGTCCGGGTTGATTTGCGACCGCGCAACCGCGGCCCACCGGGGCGCCGGTTGTGGGCGCGGCGACCGCCAGGTCAGGAGTCGAACGCGGAGGTAGTCGCCCGGACAAGTCGGCGCGATGAAGCCGAGCAGGTCTTCGCCATGGACCACCGCTCGATGCGCGAGCTGTGCGTCGGCCTCGCGTGCCACGCGGTCGAGCACCAACACCGTGCCGTGCCGCTCGGTAGTGAGCACGGGCAGCTGTAGGCAAGCGGGGCCACCGCCGCGCACCGCAGCGCGCTGCGCATCGCCGAGCGCCGACGCTCGCGAGCCAGGCAGGGCCAACACAGGCGATTCGGCAGCGTGCACCGTCGAAAGCAGCGCTTGCGGGCGCAGCACCACGGCAGCCGCCGCCTCCACCCATGCAAGTGGCCCGAAAGTCGCGTGTGGCCAGAGCAGAGCGGGCGGCGTGAGCAGTGCGGCGGCCAGCAGCAGGCTCCGCCGGGGCACTTAGCCGCCGTTGCTTCCATACAAGAAGGGAGACAAACGGTCGAGCTGCGAAAGCACCAGGCCGGTGCCGCGCACGACGCACGTCATTGGATCCTCGGCGATCTTGACCTCGAGATCGAGTTCCTCGCCGATGACGTCGGCGAGCCCGGTCAGCAACGCACCACCACCGGCGAACATGCAACCGTTGCGGGTCAGGTCGGCGCTGAGCTCCGGCGGCGTGCGCTCGAGCACGGTTTGGATACCCAAGATGATCGCCCGCACGGGATCTTGCAGCGCAGCGCGGACCTCGTCGGAGGCGATGACAGTCTTGCGCGGGCGACCGGTCATAAAGTCGCGCCCCGAAATCTCCAGGGTGTAATCCTCGCCGCTGTCACGCGCCGAACCGATCGTGCGCTTGATGTCCTCGGCCATCAAAGGTCCGATCAGGAGGTTGTACTTCTCACGCACGTGCTTCGCGATCGAGTCATCGAAGTTGTCACCAGCGATGCGCAGGCACTGGGCCTCGACCACTCCCGCCAACGAAAGCACTGCGACCTCAGTGGTGCCACCGCCGATGTCGACGATCAGGTTCCCCTCCGGCTCGGTCACGTTGATCCCGGCCCCGAGGCCGGCGGCAATCGGTTCCTCGACGAGGAAGACCTCGCGCGCACCGGCGCGCTCGGCCGAGTCAATGAACGCACGCCTCTGTACCTCGGTCGTGCCATACGGAATCGCAATCACGAGCCGCGGCTTGACGAAACGACGCCGCTGGTGCAACGCACCGATGAAGTAGCGCAGCATTGCCTCGGTGATCTCGAAGTCCGCAATGACGCCTTCCCTGAGCGGGCGGATCACGTCGATATTGCCGGGTGCCCTTCCCTGCATCCGGTACGCTTCGCGCCCCACCGCTTGCCCGCCGAGGATGACTTCACTCGTACCGGTCTTCACCGCTACGACCGACGGCTCGTTCATCACGACGCCGCCCTCCTCCACGTAGACCAGCGTATTCGCAGTCCCGAGATCGATCCCCATGTCGACCGAGAAACGACCGGTAATCCACTCCAGCAATTTCAAAGCGCATACCCTCCTGAAGGGAGCGTAGCCGGGGAAGGCGCGCTCCGCTAGGTAAGGATCCGCGCCCTATCGGGCACGGATCCTCCGTTCGACGATCACCACGATCACGACCACGATGCGCTGCCCCGGCAGCCGTCGACTTGCCCACAACAGTTGTCCACAACTGCTAACAACAGTTGTCCACAACTGCTAACAAAGCGGCGAGTTATCCACAGCGTGACCCATCCGTGGGCGACCTCGCGTGGGTGAGCCACTTCAACGAACACGCCAGCGCCGACGAGCAACCCGTGCCTGTGCAACGCCCGGTTAACGTAACCGAGGGGCACCCCGCCCCCGGCGGGTGCCCCTCGGCATCAAAGACGAGGTCGTTCAGGCCAGTGGACCGCGACCGTAGTGTTCGGCGAGTGCGATCCAGATCAGGGCGAGGCCGCCGATCAGGAGCAGGGTCGTGGTGATCACGATGCCGAAGTCGATACCGAGTTCCGGGCCACCGGCGTCGTCGAGGATCTCGACCGGGGCGTCATCAGTTGCTGGTTTGCGCGCCATGAGGATCTCCCGCTCAGTCGTTCAGCCTGGTTGAGGCGCGGTCGCCAACGACGATCTCGGCGCCGGGCACGACGTTCTCGATGCGGCCGAAGGCCATGTTGTCCGCAACGTGCGTGATCCAGAGCTCGCCCTTGTACGTCTTGTCGTTGTGCAGAGCGAAACGCCAGCCCCTGCTCACACCAGCCTGGTTCGCACCGAGGCTTATGGTGATGGTCTTGAGCGAAGAGTTGACGGCAGTGACCTTGCCACTGACGGAGGGCAGCGCACGGGTCGCAATGGCGCGGGCAGCCGGAATCTCGGAGATGATGACGCTGATCTCGGTGCGGAGCTTGCCGTTGGCCTCCGTCTTCTCGTTGATCTCGGCCGTCAGCGCGGCGTTGCGCCGCTTGGACATGTTGAGATCGCGCTCGGCGATGGCCTGCCCGTCGACGGCAGCGTTCTGCGCCTTGAGGGCGACATCCCGAGCCTGCGTCGCGGCAACCCACTTCTCAGTCAGGTCGCTGAGGCGCGTGTTCTGGTTGTCGATGGTGCCAGCCATCTTCGTGGTGTTGCCCTCGATGTTGGCGATGCGGGCCTGCAAGTCATCTAGGCGCTTCTTGAGATTGGTGTTCTCCTCCTCAGCCGATGCCAACGTCGTCCCCTTGGACTTCAGGTTGGCATTCGACACCTGCAGGTCGTTCTTCGACGAATCAAGTTCAGTCTTGAGCGCCGAGGTGTCCTGCTCGTACTTGTCGTTGGCGGCCGACAGCGCGTTCTTGGCGGTGTTCAGCTGACCCAAATACGTCGTGTGGTTCTGGAGATAGAAGGCACTGAAGGCAAGGAACACGGCCGCCAGCACTAGATTGAGAATGATAAAAACTCGACCGATCGGACTCATCGTAGATGGGTCTCCATGGAGGGGTTGATGCCGGACAGCGAGACTGTCGTTCGGAGGGGCGCGTGGATACGGACTTTGCCAGCTCCACCGGACCCAGGTAAAGGGCTGAGGGCCGGGGAAGCATACCCTCCGCTACCGGAGGAGGCTTCAGGGTTCCCAGAAGAAGAAAGAGGGGCATCCCAGGAAGGCGAGGACGGTCCTTTCTCTATGGGACTAAAGATCTTACCGCCAGGCAAAAGCGTCGGTCAAGCGGCCCCCTGACGACGAATACAAGCAACGGCGATGAGCCCGAACAGGATCAAGACACCAAGCAGCGCAGCAGCGAGCGATTCCCCCCACCGCACCGCAGCCCTGCTCGCACGACTGGGCTGGGTTTCGCCCCTGAGAATCCCCGCACGGCCGACCGGCAGGCGATCGATGATGCGCCCGTCGCCGTCAACGATCGCCGTGATGCCGTCATTGGTTGCGCGCAGAACCGGGCTTCCGGTCTCCAACGCCCGAAACACGCTCATCGCGAGCATCTGATCGAGTTCGGTGCCGAGGCGATACCAACCCTCCCACGACACCACGGCAAAGAGCGAAGCACCCTCGGTGGCCAGCTTCGCAAACGCTGCAGGGAAGGCGTTCTCGAAGCAGATCAGCAGGCCGATCTGCCGACCGTCGGGGAGAGCGGGAATGGGCAGGTCCCGGCCCTCTCGCACGTTGGGCATCCCGGGGAAGAACCAGCGTAGCCAGGCCACGAAGGGCGGCAGGAACTCGCCGATCGGTACCCGGTAACGCTTCTCTCGGACGCCCAGGACGTCGCCATCAAAGTTGGTCAGGAAGGCCGCGCCGCAATATCGACCCGGCTCCGACTTCGAAGGGCGTCCGGCACCGCCGGCGAGGAGCACGCCAGACCGTCCCAGTTCGGTAGCAACATCGCGCAGGAAGCGCGGCTCGTCGGCTCCCGCCATCCCCCAAGCACTCTCGGGCCACACCGAGAGGTCCACCATGCCCATCTCCTCGGCGAACATCTCCTCGGCGAACGGGCGAAGCTGCGCCAACTCGCCCCTTAGTTGCGGCCGCACACCCGGTTGGTCGGCATAGCTGGGCAACGCGTGCTGCACGAGGGCCACGCGTATCGGCGCCCCCACAGGTTCGGCCGGCGCAAACGGAATGCTCAGCAAGCCCCAAAGAAGCACGCACGAGGCAAGCGGCAGAACCGACCGACGTCGCAACAGGGCAAGGCCCCCCGCGGCGAGCAGCGCCACGAGGAAGTTCATTCCCGCTTCACCAACGTTCGCGACCGGTCTCAGCAGCCACAGTTGTTCATAGAAGGCATGCGACACCTGCCCGTGCGGATAGGGGATCCACGGGAAGTGGCTGCGCACGGTCTCGAAGGCCGTCCAGCCCAGCGCCGACACCCACGGCACGGCGCCGTCGCCGAGGCCCCGTCCTGTCGCGCGCACGACCCAGCACAATCCGAGCATGTAGAGCCCGCCCAGCACGCAGATCAGGACGAGCCCGACCACCGCGACGTGGCGAAGCGACCATGCAACCGTGCCCAGTGCCACGACGCCGAAGATATAGAGCGCCAGCTTGCGACCCCGGTCGCGGCTGCACACCTCAAACAGCAGCGCCAGCCCGGGCACTACCAGGAACTCGGCCCCCGGGAACACGCCGGGCGGGCCAGCTAGCCCGAGCAGGACCCCACCGCAGACCGCGAGCGCGAGGGTCAGGAACCGAGCGCGATCCACTCGACCGTGTCGCCGTCGTTGCCCGGCGTATCGGGTTTCAGAAAGAAGAGTGCGGTCGCCCGTGCCAGGCTAAACAGGTCCGCCGACGAGTTCTGATCGATCGCCACGACCCGGCCGCCATTGGCTCCGATCCGCGCCGGCAACACCTGCTCGCGCCAGTTCGCACGCATCGTGTGCCCGCCCGCGTCGAGCACGCCCCGCTGGCGCGGCGCCGGCGCCGGTGCACCCTGGAAGGCGCGCACCCAGGGCGCACCGAGCAGCTCGAAGATCGCGAAAGAACTCGCCGGGTTGCCCGGAAGACCGAGCAGGAAGCTCGCCTCGCCATCGACCTCCGCTTCACCGAACAAAGTCGGCTTGCCGGGCTTCACGCGCATGGATTCGACGATCGTGCGTCCACCGAGATCGGCGAACCCGCCGCGCACGAAGTCATGCGTCCCCTTCGAGACGCCGCCAATCGTGCAGACGAGGTCGTGTTGTCGCAGCGCTTCCAGCAACGCGCCCCGCGTATCGCCGACCCGATCGTCCAGGATCGGCAGCAAGTTGGCCTCGCCACCGGCGGCCTGCACCTGCGCCACGAGCGCCCAGGCGTTGCTGTTGCGCACCTGGCCCGGGCCGGGGTCGGAGGCGATCGCGACGACTTCGTCACCGGTCGGGAGCACCGCGACTCGCGGTCGCCCCCCCACAGCGACTCTCCCCCTACCCTGGTGTGCCAGGACACCCACGTCGCCCGAACCGAGGCGGGAGCCGGCGCCGATCAGCAACTGCCCTTGGTCGCACACGCTACCCCGGGGCCTGATGTTGGCCCCGGCAGGGCACTCTCGGGTGAACTCGATGGTCCCGTCAGCGCTCGGCTCGTATCCCGATGTGTGCTCCACGGGCACGACGGCGTCGACTCCCGCCGGAATCAACCCACCGGTCATGACCCGGGCGCATGCGCCGGTTTCGACGGTGCCATCGAAAGGCACGCCGGCCCGGCTGTCACCGATCAGACGCAACAGACCGCCGGGCGTGACATCGGCCGCCCGCACCCCAAAGCCATCCATGGCCGAGTTGTCAGCCGCGGGCACCGGGCAGTTACACTGCAGGTCCCGGGCCAGAACACGGCCCACCGCATCCGCCAGCCCGACCTCCTCGACGCGGGCGCACGGCACCGTTGTGAGCACCCGTTGCAGGGCCTCCTCGACCGAGATCATCTCGCGGTCCCCCATGACAGGAAGCTTGCCGCAAACAAGCACGTACACCTCTGGAATAATCCTCCGTAGAACGGGCATGGGCCCTACCTTCCGGCCCCACCCCGATGCACCGGACCCCCAGTTTGATCAGGCCTTACATACTCACCGCGCTTTGCTCCGTGCCGCTGCTCGCCTCGACCTGCACCGACGCTAGCACGGTGCAAGCCGCTCCCGAGACCGGAGAGAACGGCTCCCCCAACAAGCCGGAGAGGGCCTTCCCGGTCACCACCCACATCCTCGAGCCCAGGGCCGTGGCCGAGAAAATCCCCTGCACCGGCAACGTGGAGGCCTTCCACACGGTAGAGGTCGTGTCACGGGCCAACGGGCAGCTACTCGACGTGGCCATCGAGGAGGGCCAGACCGTCACCAAGGGGCAGGTCCTGTTCAGCATCGACGACCGTCACCAACGCCTCAGCCTGGAGGTAGCCAGCAACAGGCAGAAGGACGCCAGCAGCCGGGTCAAGGAAGCCAGGTTCGCCCTGCAGGAAACCAAGGATCGGATCGTGCAGGCGGACCTCGAACACCGGCAGGCCAACCGTGCACTGGCACGCACCAAGAAGAGCCACGAGGAGGATCTGGCCAGCGCGACCGCGCTGGAAGACTCGCAGCTGGCGTGCGACAAGTGCAAGAGTGCGCTGGACCTAGCCAAGACGGCGGAGAAGAAGGCGAAGCTCGGCCTCGAACTGGCGGCCAACGAAGCCGAGCGGGCAGTCATCGATCACAAGATCCAGGATCGCCTGCTCGAGGACTACACGGTGCGGGCGCCGATCACCGGCGTTGTCTCCGTGCTCGCGGTCAAGGGCGGCGAACAGATCGCCATCCAGTCACCGGTCTGCACGATCGTCGCCAGTGACGACCTCGTGCTCTACCTGAAACGGCCGCAACAGGAGCTCTCGCAGCTGAAAGTCGACCAGAAGGTCGAGATCGAGGTCGACGCCTTCGAGGAGCACTTCAAGGGGCACATCGACCTGATCTCGCCGACGGTGGACGCGACCACGGGGACCTTCCGCGCGCGCGTGCGGGTCGCGGACGCCGAGCGTCGCCTGCGGCCGGGCATGTTCTGTCGCGCGCGCATCATCACGGGGACCAGCCACCATGCGCTCATGATCCCGAAGGCGGCAATCCTCTATGAAGCGGACCGCCCGTTCGCCTACGTCGTGCGCAACAACACGGCGGTGCGCATTCCGATCGAGCGCGGCATCGAGCTGACCACCTCGCTCGAAGCCACCAACACGGCCAAGACACCCAAGTCCGGGATGTTCGTCGCCGGAGACCGCATCGTCATCGAAGGGAGCAAGAAGCTCGAACCGGGCCGCCAGGTCCAGGTCAAGCAGTGACCGCGACGGGCAGCGCCGCCGCGGTCGAGCAGCGCGGCCTGCTCGCGCTCGCGATCCAACGACCGGTCGGTGTGACGATGATCGTCCTCGCCCTGCTCGTGTTCGGCTTCGTCGGCTACGGCAAGTTGCCCGTCACCCTGTTGCCAGAGCTCAGCTATCCGACGGTCACGATCCGGACCGAGTACCCAGGCGCCAGTCCCGAGGACATCGAGGACCGCATCTCCGAACCGATCCGCGAGGCGGTGTCCGTGCTGGGCAGCGTAGCCAAGGTCACGTCGATCTCGCGGTCCGGACAATCGGACGTCATCGTCGAGTTCGGCTGGGGCACGCCGATGTCGAACGCCGTTGGCGACATCCGTGAGAAACTCGACCGAGCCTTCCTTCCACCCGGGGTTCCGGTTCCGCTGATCTTGCGCTACGACCCGAGCCTCGACCCCATCATGACGCTCGGCCTCGGCGGGCCGCTTGACCTCATGGATCTGCGTTACTGGGCCGAGGAAGAGGTCGAGCCCGATCTGCGACTCGACGACGTCGCGGCGGTCAAGGTCAAGGGCGGCGACGAGAAGGAGATCCTGATCGCGCTCGATCCGACCAAGCTGTCGGCGCTCGGGCTCGATATCCGGCAGATCGCAAGCCAGTTGCAGGCCGAGAACCTCAACTCGTCAGCCGGTTCGCTTGACGAAGGCGAGACCGAGTATCTGGTGCGCGCGCTGAACGAGTTTCGCTCACTCGATGACGTGCGCGGACTCATCGTCGCGCGGCGCAACAACGCCAACATCCGCCTCGGCGAGGTCGCCACGGTGCGCCCGTCCGCAAAGGACAAGGAAGTGCTGGCACGCGTCAACGGCAAGCCGGCCGTGCTGATCGAGATCTACAAGAGCGCAGACGCCAACCTGGTCGCCCTGGCACGTCAGCTGCGTCACCGGATCTTCGGTACCGAGGAACAACGACAGTTCGTCGCCGACGAGGAGAAGACAACAGGGGCCAAGCCGGGACCGCCAACCGCCAGCGGCGGGGTCGACCAGGCCGACGTGCAAGGCAAGGCGGCGGAGAACAAGACCGCGAAGCAGAAAGCCGAAAAGCACGGTGACGGGGCTAAGGAGCGCCGTGCGCGTGCCAAGCGCGCGGCCATGCACGACTTCATCGCCAATCGCCTACCCAAGGGCATGCAAGTCGCCCTCCTGACCAACCCGGCACGCTACATCGAGAACTCGATCCAGGAGGTGCTCGAGTCGGCGGCCGTCGGTGGCTTGTTGGCGATCGTCGTGTTGTTCTTGTTCCTTCGCCGGGCCGGACCCACGCTCCTGATCTCGCTGTCGATCCCCCTGTCGCTCGTGGTCACGTTCGCACCGCTCATGCTGACGGACGTATCGCTCAACGTGATGTCGCTGGGCGGTCTGGCGCTGGGTGTCGGCATGCTGGTCGACACTTCCATCGTCGTGCTCGAGTCGATCACCCGGTGCCGCGAGGAAGGCGACAGCCTCATCTCGGCGGCATTCAGGGGAGTTCGCGAAGTGTCCGGCGCGGTCATCGCGTCGACGCTGACGACGATCGCCGTTTTCCTGCCGATCGTCTTCGTCGAGGGCATCGCCGGACAGTTGTTCCGCGACCAAGCGCTCGCCGTCGTGTTCTCACTGATCGTGGCGCTCCTCGTGTCGCTGTTCTTGTTGCCGATGCTCGCAAGCCGCGGCCGTACGCACGCCACCCTCGCGCAGCGCGGGCCGATCGAGGCCTACGTCTACGCGCTGCGTCGACAACCGCGGCGCCGACGCCTTGCGGGCATGCAGCGCTCGATCGCACGCTCGATCAACACCCTGCTCGCTTGGTTGATCCGGGGTCTTGTGCGCGCCAAGAACGCTGCCGGAT
This sequence comes from Planctomycetota bacterium, assembly GCA_002685965.1. Taxonomy (GTDB): domain Bacteria; phylum Planctomycetota; class UBA1135; order UBA1135. Next base: position 19,446 of record NYZE01000073.1, read on the forward strand.
CGACACTCGGATCACTGCTGCAGTGGCCGGCGCGGGCCTTCAACGCGGTCTACGAACCCATCGAGCGCGCTTACCCGAACCTCCTGAGCATGGCGCTGCGTGCCCGAGCCCTCGTGCTGCTCGTGGTCGTTGCCGCCGGAGCCTTGGCTGTCATGCGCGCCAAGAACCTGGGCAGCGAGGTCTTGCCCGAGGTGCACCAAGGCGAGTTCACCACCCTCATTTTCCTCGATCGCACCGTCAAGGTCGAGAAGACCGACCGCATCGTGAAGCCCTTGGAGCAGGCCATCCGCGCACTACCCCAGGTGAACCGAACCTTCGTCTCCGCTGGCATCGCGCGCGACGAGCTGCGCAGCTCCGAGGAGGGCAAGCACTCGGCCCGGATCTACGTCGTCCTCGAGACCGGCGGCGACATGGTGACGAAAGAGACGAGCGCGCGCAGCCGTATCCGTCAACTGCTCGAGACCGTGCCAGCGGTGCAGGCCTATCGCTTCGAGACGCCGACGCTGTTCAGCATCAACACCCCGGTATCGGTCGAGGTCCTGTGCCACAACCTCTTCAACCTGCGACGTGCGGCTGCGCTCGTTGAAGCGCGCATGCGCGAGGTGCCGCAGCTGAGCGACGTGCAGTCCACCCTGGGCCGGGGCAACACCGAAGTCGTCGTCCGCTTCGACCGGGAGAAGCTGACGCAGGTCGGGCTCCAGATCGGCACGGCTGCCAGCCGGCTGGCGGCGTACGTAAAGGGTGAAGTGCCTACGCGCTTCCCCGAGCGCGAGAAGAAGATCGACATGCGTGTGCGCCTCGACCCGACTGAGATGGAGGGCGTCACCGAACTGCGCGCCGTGGACATCTCCGAGTCTGGTTCGACGACGCCAATCCCACTGTTCTCGGTCGCCAGCCTCGTCTTGCTCGAAGGGCCGTCCGAAGTACGACGCCTCGGTAGTCGACGCGGCGCCGAAGTGCGCGGCACAGTCAACGGACTCGACCTCGCGAGTGCCCAGACATCGGTCGAGGCGGCGCTCGCCGGTATCACGCTGCCGCCCGGTGTCGAGCTACGCCTTGGCGGCCAGAAGGTCGAGATGGATCGCAGCAAGGCCAGCATGCTGCAGGCGCTGCTGCTCGCCGTCTTCCTGATCTACGTGGTCATGGCGGCGCAGTTCGAGAGCCTCGTGCAACCGCTCGTGATCATCTTCACGGTGCCCCTCGCCGTGATAGGTGTCGTGTTCGCGCTCGACTTCCTGTCGATCCCGGTGTCGGTCGTGGTGTTCCTGGGCGGAATCATGCTCGCGGGCATCGTCGTCAACAACGCGATCGTCCTGATCGATCGCATGAACCAGGAACGCGCCAAGAACAAGTCAGCACGGCAGGCGATCATCGATGGCGCGGCCGTACGCCTACGCCCAGTGCTCATGACCACAGCGACGACCGTGCTCGGCCTGCTGCCGCTGACCGGCTGGGTCTCACTGCGCTTCTTCGGCAGCAGCGGCGAAGGCGTCGAACTGCGCGCGCCCATGGCCATCACCGTGATCTCGGGCCTCCTCTTCTCGACCCTTCTCACGCTTGTCGTAATCCCCGTCGTGTATTCCTTCGTCGTGCGTGAGCACACTGTCGCGGCAGAAGCGGCAACGCCAGAGGGCACCCCCTCATGAGCAACTTCCTCGCTCACTTCATCGGCCGGCCAATCCTCGTCCTGATGGCAGCCCTCACCATCGGCGTGATCGGGTTCGTATCAGCGACCAAGCTGCAAGTCGCGATGATGCCGTCTGGCATGGCATCGGCGAACGTCAGCCTCTTCATCACGGCGAATGACATGACGCCGAACGAGGTCGAGGAACAGGTCTACGAGCCGCTCGAAGGCGAGCTCATGACAATCCCCGGCGTCAAGAATGTCTGGGGAAGCTGCTACGCCGGCGGCTGCCGCGTCGGCATCGAGATGTCGCCTGCGCTCGATCCGCGCCTGGCTGCAGCCGAGGTCAGGGACCGACTCCAGCGCGCTCGAACCCAGTGGCCCGCGCACGTCGACCGTTGGTTCTCTTGGCGCGAAACCAGCGACTCGATTCCTTTGATGTTCTTCGCCTTCGCATTGCCTGACCACTCGCAGCGTTGGTTCGAGATGATCGACAAGGAGGTGAAGCCGAAGCTCGAAGCACTCGACGGTGTCGGCCAAGTCAGCGTCTGGGGCATGGTCGATGAAAGCGTGCGCATCCTCTTCGATCGCGACAAGCTACGCGCACTGCGCCTCAACATCAGTACGATCCTCAACCGCCTGCGAAACGACAACCTGTCCGTGCCGGTCGGCGAGCTCGAGGACGCCGATACCAGCTACATCGTTCGCGCCGACCTGCGCTACCACGACCTCGAGACAATCCGTGGACTACCCATCGGCCGAGGCCTGCGGCTCCGGGAGGTCGCGGAAGTGCGACCGGCCCGCAGCCTCCGCGACAGCATCTCGCGCGTGAATGGCAAGAGCACCGCCATGGGACTGATAACCCAGGCTGCTGGCTCCAACACGGTCGACACGGCGAAGAACGTCCGCGCGCTGCTGGACGAGATCTCGGAACGGCCCGAACTCGACGGGCTCAAGACGATCTACATGTTCGATCAGGGCGAGTTCATCGAGCACAGCCTCAAGACGCTGGTGCGGTCGGCCCTGACCGGTGGAGCCCTCGCCTTCCTCGTGCTGCTCCTGTTCCTGCGCCGGCTCAAGATGACGCTCGTCATCACGCTGTCGCTGCCACTGTCGCTGCTGGTCGCCCTTTCAGTCATCTACATGACCGGCGATAGCCTGAACATTCTGTCCATGGCCGGGCTGACGATCGCCCTCGGCATGCTCGTCGACAACTCAATCGTCGTGCTCGAGAACATCTACCGGATCAAGCAGCACGGCGTGTCGTGGTACCAGGCCTGCGTACGTGGTGTGCAGGAAGTCGGCACGGCAGTGTTCCTCGCCACCATAACGACGATCGCCGTGTTCCTGCCGGTGATCTTCGCCGGAGACAACCCGAGCATGCAGACCGCGCTCCTGTCCTTCGGCTTGCCCCTGTGCATGGCGCTGGCGGCATCCCTGTTCGTGGCCCTGGTGCTGTTGCCATCCATGACGGCCTTCGTGCACCGCAACCAGGAGGCCGTGGCAGTGCCAACGAGCACTAGCCACAAGCTCGGTTCGAGGTTCGCCGCACTACAGACACGCTTGCTCGAGTTCGGACTGCGCTATCGATTCGCGACGTTGCTGATCCTGGTTGGCCTTGCGGTCGGCGGAACGCTATTGACCAACGCAACGATCAAGTCCGGCGTGGGCGGCGACGATAGCCGCCGCGGTCAGATCACGATTCAGTTCGACTTCGAACGCGGCACGACCCTCAAGAAGGCGAACGACCGATCCGAACGCTGGGAGCACTGGCTCGACGAACGCCGCAAGAAGTGGAACATCAAGAGCGTCAGCGCCCGCTTCGACCGCCTCGACGGCCGCCTCAACATCGCCTTCCCGACCGGCACGCCGCACGAGCACGTGCGCAACATCGTCACAGAGATCAAGAGGGACCTGCCGCAGCAGCCCGGTGTCGAGTTCAAGGTCCACTCCAAGGTCCGCAGCAACGACGACGGCCGGGCAAAGGAGAGCGACCGCGGCTTCATGGTCCAGCTGCAGGGGCATGACGCGGAGCACCTGCGCCAGTGGGCCAACGCCCTCGGCGAAGCGCTAACAAAAGCCAAGCTCGCCAGCGAGGTGGACCTCGGCAATGCCGGTCAGCAAAAAGAGGTTCGCGTCCACATCGCGCGCGATCGCATGCAGGAACTGGGCGTCGATCCGGGCGTGTTGTTCGGGACCATGCGGTCAGGCCTGCGCGGCCAACAGGTCTCGCGCATTCGCCACGTCGATGGCCGCGATATGCGCCTCATCGCCGAGTATGACGACGCGGCGACGATGGAGCTCAAAGACCTCAAGGAGCTGCAGATCTGGTCCCAAAAAACCGGCTTCCGGCGGCTCGGCGACCTGGCCGACTTCAAGTTCGAGAACGGTCACGAGCGTATCTTCCGACGCAACGGCGTGCTGACCGTTTGGGTCGGCGGTTCCCGTAGCGAGGATGTCGATCATGACCGTTTCGCGGCGGGCGTCGCGACGATCATGCGATCGATGCCGATCCCGCGCGGCTACCGCTGGACCTTCGGTGGCAGCTGGCGCAGCCAGAACGAGGACGCCTCCGCCCTCCTCACGGCGGTTATGCTCGGCGCGACGCTCGTTCTGATCGTGATGGGAGTCCTGTTCGAATCGATCGTGCTGCCGATCGCGGTGTTCTGCACGCTGCCGTTCGCGATCGTCGGCGGTCGCTCCGGGCTCGCGATCCTGGGCGTGATGGAGGACAACTCGATGTGGTTCGGCCTGCTCATTCTCGCGGGTGTCATCGTCAACAACGGCATCGTCCTCCTCGATCACATCGTTCGCCTGCAGAAGGAAGGTAGGCAACGCGGGGCTGCGATCTTCCGCGGAGTGCAGGACCGAATGCGCGCCATCCTGATGACCGCATCGACGACGATCGTCGGGCTGACGCCAATGATCTTCGTCGACGCCGGCGCACAGCGCGGCATCTCCTACGTCGCGATTGCTTCCGTCGTCGCCGCCGGCCTCTTCTTTGGTACGATGCTAACACCGCTCGTGGTACCACTGGCCTACACGCTGCTCGACGATGCCCGCATTTGGCTGTCGCGACTCGTGCACGGCGCACAGCCCACGCCGACAGAGGTCAGCGAGGTGACCGCATGAAGACACACCAGGGCAAACTCGACGGCCGGGGCAAGCGCTTCGCCGTCGTCGTGAGCCGCTTCAACGAACCCGTGACCGGCAAGCTGCTCGACGGTGCCCTCGAGTCGTTGCACGCGAACGGCGTCGTCGACGATGACATCGAAGTGGCATGGGTGCCCGGCGCCTTCGAGCTACCACTGGTCGCACGGCGACTGGCACGCCGGCGTCAACTTGGTTTTGGCTTAGAGACCTTCGACGGCATCGTCTGCCTCGGAGCAGTCATTCGCGGCGACACCCCACACTTCGACTACGTCTCCGCGGAGGCGGCGCGGGGCATCGCTCGCGTCGCCTCAGACACCGGTATCCCGGTGGCATTCGGTGTTCTGACGTGTGACACCACGGAGCAGGCCTTCGCTCGCGCCCTACCCGATGGCCGCAACAAGGGCAAGGAGGCCGCAGAGGCTTGCCTCGAAACTGTCAACCTGGTGCAGGGCCTCGAGGCCTAGCGCCCTGCCCCAGGACACTGCGGCGTGCTTGACGCGACCGCGTGTCAGCAACTAGCATCGTGCTCGCTGCTTTGGAGCAGCATCGCTCCCTACATATGAGACGCCGCACGAAAGCCCGCGAAGTCGCGCTCCAGTTCCTCTACCAGTTGGACCTGCGCGGCGACGAAGTTGCCAACAACGTTGACGAGTTCCTCGCGAGTTCCTCGAACGACCGAGAGGTGTTGGACTTCGCGTTGCGGCTGATCGCTGGAACGCGGAAGCTGCAGCCAACAATCGATGTGACGCTCGCCAAGGTCGCACGCAACTGGGATCTGCGGCGCATGGCCACCATCGATCGCAACGCGCTGCGCATGGCGATCTTCGAACTGCTCCATTGCGACGACATCCCGCCGAAGGTCTCGATCAACGAAGCAATCGACCTGGGCAAGAAGTTCTCCACGGCCAACTCCGGCGCGTTCATCAACGGCATCCTCGATCGCGTCAAGAACGAGTTCGTCAAGCCAGAGAAGCTCAAGCGCTCGTTCGAGACCGACCGCGCGCGACCGCCGCGAACCTCCGAAGCAGCATCGGGCTAGCGCGGTGGCCCTGGGCCGGCTCCTTCGGGGCCTGAAGCGAACACGCGACAAGCTCGCCGATGGACTCGGTCGGTTGTTCGGGGCGGGCCGTAGGCTCGACGACGACTTCCTCGAGGAACTCGAGGAACTGCTCTACACCGCCGACCTCGGCAACACCGGCAGTGACGTGGTCGAACAGATTCAGGCCGGCTACAAGCGCAAGGAGATCAAGGAAGTCGACGAAGTGCGCGAGTGGCTACGGCAAGCCCTGCTCGAGCGCATCGAGGGCGCGGCGGGCGAGTTGACTCGTGCACCCTCGGGGCCGACCGTGATCCTGGTGGCCGGCGTCAACGGCTCCGGCAAGACGACGTCGATTGCCAAGCTCGCCCACTTCCTGCAGTCGCGGGGCGATTCCGTGCTGCTGTGCGCCTCCGACACCTTCCGCGCCGCCGCCGTCGAGCAACTGGTGCTTTGGTCCGAGCGGATCGGTTGCGGCATCATCCAGCAGGGCACGGGCGCCGACCCCGCCGCCGTCGCATTCGATGCGACCGAGGCGGCTGTTGCGCGTGGCGTCGATTGGCTCGTCGTGGACACGGCCGGACGCCTGCACACGCAGAAGAACCTGATGCGCGAGCTCGAGAAGATCGTGCGTGTCATTCAGAAGCGCATCCACGACGCACCGCACGAAACGCTACTCGTACTGGATGCGACCACCGGGCAAAACGCGATCCGCCAGGCGTCCGAGTTCTCCAAGGTCGCGCCGGTGTCGGGGCTGATCCTGGCCAAGCTCGATGGCACGGCCAAGGGCGGCGCGGTCTTCGGCATCCGCGAGCACATCGACGTGCCCGTCAAGTTCGTAGGCCTTGGTGAGCAGATCGAAGACCTCGCAGCCTTCGACCCCGTGCAGTTCGTCGATGGCGTCATCGGCGACGGCGAGAAGTGACGCAAGTCGGGCGTGCGCCGACCGTCTACTGGCACTACTGTCGCTCGCCTTGCGCATCGCCGTCCGCACGCTCTGCTTCCTCCTGCCGATCTTGGTCGCGGTTCCGTTCGATCCGCAGTGGCCGGACTTCGAACGCGCTCGGCGTGGCTTACTGCTCGTGCTAGCCGGCGCCGGGCTACTCGCTGTCGGGCTGCGCAAGCGTCCGGCACCGGCCCTTCTCTGCGTCGCCGGGCTCGCTGCATGGGCATTGCTCTCGATGATCTGGGCCCGCGACAAGCTGCTCGCGCTCGAGCACGGCGCCTGGTTCTGCGCGCTCGCGGCCGTGCCGCTCGTGCTGCCGGAGGGACGGGGCGCGCGCCGCGCACTGATCACTGGCTGCGCCGCCGCACTGCTGCTCACCTCGCTCTACGGCATCGCGCAGTCGCTCGGGCTCAACTGGCCGATGCACTACACCGTCCCCCACCAGCCGGTGTCGTCGCTCGGCAACCTCAACGTCGCCGCCGAGTGGACCGCCGTCGCCGCGCCGCTGGCGTTTCTGGCCTCGCCACTCCTCGGCTGGCCAGCCCTCCTCGCTGCCGACGTCTACCTGTGGGCGAATGGTGGACGCGCCGGACTGATCGCATTCCACCTCGCCTTGGTGACGCTGATGGCCTTGCGGGGCCAGCATCGCTGGCGCGGCGCCGTGGCGCTCGCCGCCCTGTTCGCTGTTGGAGCCGTCGCCGGAACCATGATCCGTCCTGGGCAGACCAGGAGCGCTCCGTCAGCCGCGGCACCGGCACCGCGCGGCGACACGATTCGCGTGCGCATGCTCACCTGGTCGCGCGCACTGCAACTCGCACAGGACAACCTCGTGCTGGGCATCGGTGCCGGCAACTTCCGCGTCGAGTTCCCGCGCTACCGCGATCCCGCCGAGATCGCTGAGTCGAGCCACCAACATACGATCAGCACGCGCGTCACGATGGCACACAACGATCCGATCCAGATCGCCTGTGAACTCGGCATTCCCGGAGCGGCTCTCCTGATTCTCTTACTTGTCATGCTGGGCCGCGCCGCGCGCGAAGGCCGGCTCAGCGGACCAGGCATCGCTGCAGTGCTCGCCTTCGGCGCCGTGGCAACGCTGCGCTCACCAACCTGGAACGCAGCCGCGGCCGCGGCGGCACTGGCCGCCGTCGCCCTCAATCTACGCCATCGCGACAACCGCGCCGTGCCGACACCCCTCAGGGCATTGCGTTTCGCAGGTATCCCGCTCGTGTTGCTCGGTGCCTCGATCCTGGTGGGCGAAAGCTTCGGCGCGGACTTTGCGCGCGCCAAGCGAACGAACGAGGCCAAGGCCGGCTTCATCGCGCTCCGTGCGGCGATCGACTTCGACCCCTGCGAAGCCGACTGGCGCCTCTTGCGCGCGCAGCTCTACCACGCACGTGGCAAACCCGTCGAGCCGAACCTCCTGGCAGGGGTCGTCGCCGACCTCGACGCAGTTCTCGAGCGCCGACCCGGTTCCTACCGTGCCCTGCTCGATCTCGGTTACCTCGGCCTCACCCACAAGGAGCTGCGCGACCGTGGTCGTCGCGCCGTCGAACTCCTCCTCGGCACGTCCGGCAATCCCGGGCTCGATCCCGAGAACCCGATCGCGATCCTGCTCGCCGGCAACTACGCTGGCCTGGCACGCGAGTGGTCGCACATGCGAGTGCTGGCACGCCTCAAGGGCAATGACGCCTTGGATCAGGCGATCAAGCTGTGCCGCGGCTTCATGAGCCGCGAGAAAGACATCAAGGCCAAGCTCGAGATCGCCGCGCTGACCGAGATCTTGAAGAAGCTCAAGCAGTAGCTGGCACTACATCAGCACTTGCTTGCCCTTGCCGAGCTTACCCCGGCCGTGCACAGCGACAACGTGACGAGTAGCGGCTACGCGATCACGGCGCCAGCCTCGCACCCCGCGACAGCGTGTAGCATGCGCAAGCAAATGTCCCCCTGCATCATCGCCCTCAGCCTTCTCCTCGCGAGCGCTGGTCCCGGACTCAACGGTTCCGAGAAGGCACAGGCTTCAAAGATCATCAAGCGCTACTTCAAGGAGCAAGACCCGGCGAAGCGACCGGCGATCCTCGCCGAACTCGAGCAGCTGGATCATCCCAGCGCCGCTGACCTCAAGCACTTCACCAAGCTGTGCTTCAAGCTCGTGCGCACGAGCGGACCCAAGCAGAAGGGCAAGAACCCGTATGGCTGCACCGATCGTAAGTTCGGCGGCGAGTACATCATGCGCGTGCCATCGAGGGCCAAACGCGGGTCGAAGACCGGCATCTTCTTTAGCCTGCACGGCTCGGGCGGCAGCGGACCTGGCACTGAGCGGCACTTCGGCATGCCGGACTCCAAACTGATCTGCGTCTATCCGACGGTCACCAACCAGCGCAGCGGTTGGACGCAACCCGAAGGTGAGCGCTTCGTGCTCGCGATCATCGACGAGCTCAAGCGTACATACAGGATCGACACCAACCGCATCTTCGTTGCGGGTCACTCGATGGGCGGCTTCGGCAGTTGGCACCTCGGCGGAAAGCACGCCGACCTGTTCGCCGCTGCGGGGCCGATGGCCGGCGGCACCTTCGGACGCGGCGTCGTGCCGAACTTCCGCAACCTACCGCTGCGCGTCTACAACGCCGAGGACGACGAACGCGTCAAGCCTGCCTCTTCGATCCGCGCCTTCGAGCAGATCAACAAGGAGCTACGCCCGCACTTCGGCGGCTACCCGGCAGAGTTCCACCTCTACCCGCCCAAGGACCGCATCGGGCACGGCATCCCGACCAAGCACGGGCACGACTTGCGCTCGATCTTCCAGTGGATGCTGAAACACACGCGCAACCCGCGTCCCGACCGCGTCGTCTGGGAACCGAGCCTGGCGTGGAAGCGCCACTTCTACTGGCTGCGTTCCGAAGACGGCCGCGGCATCATCGACGTGCAGCGCAAGGGCAACACCTTCACCGTGGCTGGTGGCCGGGGTGACCTGTCGATCGAGCTCGACGCCAGGCTCTGTGACCTCAAGAAGCCCGTCATCGTCAAGCTCATGGAAGACGGCCAAACGAACGAGGTCTTCAACGAGGTGCCGAAGTTGAGCCTGCGCGTGCTGGTCGAGTCCGTCAGCATCCGAAACGATCCAGAGATGATCTACCTCGCGCGCATCCCCGTCAGGTAGCGATCAGACCTCGCCCAGGCGATGCGCGCGCCCTGTTCGACGACTTCTGCGGCCTGGCTCGACCGACGGGTCTAGTGTCCGAGCAATACGACGTGCGAATGCCGCGTGCGCTCGGTAACCACCCGAAGGCATACTCCCACCCTGGCATCTTCCAGAGAGCCTTGAATCTCAGCCGGTCCCCCCACGCGCCGCTGCGCTCGCTGACGGAGGCCGGTGCAACCACACACTGAGCGGGTACGTCGATGGAGTTCCTCGATCGGGTCGGCATCAAGCCAAGCAACTCGGGCGTCTATTGCGGTCGTTGGATCGAAGCCGGGGGTGACGAGATCGCGTCGCACTCACCGGCGACCGGCGGCGAGATCGCCAAGCTGCGACTCGGCACCGTGGCCGAATACGAGACGACCGTGGCCGCGGCGCACGCGGCATTCCTCCGCTGGCGCGAGGTGCCGGCGCCCCGGCGCGGCGACTACGTGCGTCGCATGGGCGAACGTCTGCGCGAGCGCAAGGAAGAGCTCGGACGGCTGGTGTCGCTCGAGGCCGGCAAGATCATCGAAGAGGGTCGCGGCGAGGTGCAGGAGGCGATCGACATCGCCGACTTTGCAGTCGGCCTGTCGCGACAGCTCTACGGACTGACGATCGCTTCCGAGCGGCCGCAGCACGCCATGCGCGAGACCTGGCACCCGCTCGGCGTCGTCGGCGTTATTTCCGCGTTCAACTTCCCGGCCGCGGTCTGGGCGTGGAACGCGATGATCGCCCTCGTCTGCGGCGACGCGGTCCTGTGGAAGCCGTCGCCGAAAGCAGCGCTGACCGCGCTGGCGATGACCAACGTCTGCGCGCCCGTGCTCGAGGAGGACGGCTTCGGTGCCCTGCTTGGACTCTGCTGCGGCGAAGGCAGCGACGTCGGCGCCGCGCTGACGCACGACAGGCGCGTCCCCCTCGTGTCGGCAACCGGTTCGACGCGCATGGGCAAGCTGGTCGGCGAGGTCGTCGGCGCCCGACTCGGGCGGACGATTCTCGAACTCGGCGGCAACAACGCCATCATCGTGCTCGACGACGCGGACCTCGACATGGCGTTGCGCGCAATCCTGTTCGGCGCCGTCGGCACTGCCGGGCAGCGCTGCACGTCGACCCGGCGACTGATCGTCCAAAGCGGCGTGCGCGCCGAACTGGAGCGGCGGCTCGTTGACGCTTACGCGACCATCGCCATTGGCGATCCGCTCGACGAAGACACGCTCATGGGGCCGCTGATCGACGCGGGCGCCGTGGCCGACATGCAGACAGCTATCGAGCGCGCGACGGCGGCGGGCGGCGAGGTTCTGCGCGGCGGCGGCCGACTGACTCTCGAGGGCGATCTCGCGGGCGGGCACTACGTCGACCCGTGCATCATCCGCATGCCACAGCAACTCGACATCGTCTGCGAGGAGACCTTCGCGCCGATCCTCTACATCCTCGAGGTGTCAGGCTTCGACGCAGCCATGGCCATGCACAACGCTGTACCGCAGGGACTCTCGTCAGCGATCTTCACCTCCAACATCAGCCACGCCGAGCGCTTCCTCTCTGCCATCGGCTCCGACTGCGGAATCGCCAACGTCAACCTCGGCACGTCCGGCGCCGAAATCGGCGGGGCCTTCGGCGGGGAGAAGGAGACCGGCGGCGGCCGCGAGTCGGGCTCTGACTCATGGAAGGCCTACATGCGGCGCATGACGAGCACGATCAACTGGGGCAACGAGTTACCGCTCGCCCAGGGCATCAAGTTCGGCGACTAACCGCCAAAGATGGAGCGGGCGGATCACCTAGTTGTCTAGGGTGTGTGCATGCGTTTCATCGGTGAGGCCCTGTTCGTGGTCGGCTTGGCGTCGATTCTCTTCCACTTCCTGGACCGCGAAGTCAGCTTCCTGGCTTGGATCAGTAACTGGGGCGAAGGTGTCGCCTGGGCGATCCGTGTCGGCCTCGTCGTCGTCGGGCTCGGCATCTGGCTCGGGCTGGGCAAGCGCAAGCGAGCCTAGTCGCGCCGTCGGCACTGACCCGGTCCTGTACCGCGCGGGACGGCGCTACTCAGCATCGTCAGCGCCACCTGGAGCGCTGCTGGAATGGTGGTCGCGCGACGCGACCCTTGCACGACGTAGAAACACGAATGCGATCAGAACGATCAGCGACGCCAGCGCGATCTTCCACCCGGCCACGAAGCCGGTAGGACGGTAGACGAAGCGTACCTCGTGTACTCCTGACGGCACCGGCACGGCCCGGAACGCACCGAACGCGGCGTGGTGCTTCGCGGGTTGCTCATCGACCGTCGCGTGCCACCCGCGCAGATGACCATCCAGGACCACGAGCCAGCCATCACCGTCGATCTCGGTCGCGACGACCTTTTCATGCAAGGAGCGCGACACAACACGGGCGCTGCCTTGCTGCATCGGTGACGCGCTGGCCACCACTCCCCCACCAGTCAGGATGACGTGATCCTCCGGTGGCCGCTCGAGCACATCGAGGATGTTGGTGCTGACCTTCCCCGTCACGTAGACGCGCGGCGCCGCGCGCGGGTTCTCGGCAACGACGAGTGTCGGTGTCTCATGCACGATCTTGAAGTGTGCCGGCGGCACCCAGCCCTTGCGCGCAACGACGAGGCGCGACGAGAGCAGGTCGAACGGCGGGCGCTCGAGCCGGAACATCGAAGTGGTCCAGGCATCGCGCCGCGGCGGCACCTGGCCGGGATAGTTGAGGCTCAGGACAAGGTAGAGGTAGTTGTAGGGGTCCATCCCGTCGATGCCGAGCGTCTGCGGGATGCCGTGCACAAGCAGGGCGTTGCCGTCGAACACGCCCGGGTCGACACAGAAGACCCGCAGGTCGGGGTCCTTCGCCGCTTCCCGCTTGAGGAAGCGAATCGTCTTCGTCTCGGGGTAGACCTCCGCTTCCGTCAGCGCCGGCTGGAACCGGTAGGCGGGCCAGATCGCAAACGCTGCGGCCAGCACCCCCAAGAGGCGCACCCCCCACCGCGGCACCGCCAACCCGAACGCGCACAGCGCCAGCACCAGCAGTGCGACCGCATCCGGCCAGCCGAGGAAGAAGTGCTTCGCCAGGAACCCGGTCACGACCAGGCCCGGCAGCGCGAAACCCCAGATCCCGCGCGCCGCCCTGGCCAAACGCGCACGTCGTTCGTCCGTCGCCATGCTCGCGAGCGACTCGATCGACATGGCCAGCAGGAAGCCCCCGATGAGCGGCACGAGACAGGCCACCCGCGACGGCTCGAGCAGCGGCATGCCAACCCGGACCGCCTGGTAGAGCAGCGGGAAGGCACTCCCCACGATCAAGACGACGACCAACAGACCGCGCATACCGCCGAGACCGGGCGCCGCCAGCGCCAGCAGGACGAGCAGCACCCCGAGGTGGTCCTGGTTGACCTCTATGAAAGGCTTCAACACGCCCGGCAACGCCGCATACGGCAACTCGCGAACCGGATGCCCCGTCACCTCGGCAAACAACAGGTGCAGGCCCTGTCCATCGCCGCCACCGAGGTAGGCGAGCCAAAACGCCGCCGCGACGACTAGCCCGATCAGCACAACTTGCTTGTCCGCGGCGTCGGGCTCCTTTGAACGTGCTCTTGACCAACGAAGCGCATAGGCCAACGCGGCCCAGGCGGCGAGGCCACAGCCGATGACGACAGCCCATGACATCGGTCGCGGCTTGAGTGGCATTGCGGCGCGTAGGTGCCCGACGCCGCTCTCCGCGAGATAGGTCAGGAAAGGCCAAAGCGACGGCAAGGCCATCAGGCCCGAGAAGACGCCGGCGATGATGACCTGAAACAGCGGTCGCGATCGAGCCCCCCGCTCGGCACGCAACCAGACGTACACGATGACGAATGCGCAGAACAACATCGACGTCTGCGGATACCCGCCGAGGTGTGACACACCGAGCGTGAGTGCCAGCCCGACGAGCGACCGAGCGCCACGCTGTCGCAGCAGCCCCTCGACGAAGTACATCGCGATCGGCACCAAGCTGAACACCTGTTCCGGCGTGTGCAACCGCCACAACGACGCATACGGTCCAGCCGCAACGAAGGCGGCGCCGCACATCGCCGCGAACCGCCCCGCCCCGACGCGGCGCAACCAGAGGAAGGCGAACACCGCACATAGCACGAACCGCAGGATCCCGAGCCACGTCAGCCCCAGCGACAACCGCCACGGCGAGAACGGCCCATCCCGCGACTGGAACAGCAGCAGCGCGAGGTGGAAGGGATACAAGAGCGCCACCTGCGGGTTGCCGTCAATCGGCACGCCGCCGTAGATCCCGGTGTTCCACAACGGCAGCTCACCGTGCTCGTGTAGGTGTCGTTGGACGAACGCCAGCTGCGGGAAGATGTAGACGTCCTGGTCGCCGAGCTCGGCGTTGTGCGGATATGTGCCCTGGAGGTCGGCCTCCGACTGCCACGGCTCGAGCGCCAAGACCTTGTCGGTGGACCAGATGCTCTGGCCCTCGAACCACGCCGCTGGCCACAACAGCATCGCCAAGAGCGCCGCGCCGACGAAAGCGAGCAGCCCTTCTCGCGACCACACCCTGGGACAACACTCGGTGCTATCGCTCGAATCGCCTTGCCCGCCGCACGCCCTGTCCACGACACCAGCCTACACCTCGGAATGGCCGAAACATGACACTGTGGGCGTGGATGGCCACGGCTATGCTTTTCGCCCCTTTTCAGAACAGCCACGACCGAGGTCACGCACAGGTTCATGTTCCGCGGCAAGAAAATCAGCGTCGTCGTTCCTGCCTACAACGAGGAGGAGACGATCGGCGCCGTTGTCGAGGACTTCCTCGCGCAGGAACACTCCGACGAGGTGGTCGTCGTCGACAACAACTGCCGCGACCGCACCGCGACCGTCGCCGCCGGCGCTGGCGCACGCGTCGTCGCCGAGAACCGCCCGGGCTACGGAGCGGCCCTGCTCGCCGGCATGCGCGCCGCAGAAGGCGACATCATGGTCCTGACCGAGGCGGACGGCTCTTTCAAGGCCCCCGACATGGTCAAGCTCCTGGTCTACTCCGAGGACGCTGGCCTCGTCGTCGGCACCCGTACGACGAGGCAGATGGTGCAACAGGCCGCCAACATGGGCTTCTTCCTGCGCTGGGGCAACGTGTGCATGGCCAAGTACCTCGAACTGTGCTGGTACACCTCGCAGGAGCCGCGCCTCACCGATGTTGGCTGCACCTATCGCGTCCTGACGCGCGCGACCTTCGATCTGATCGCGGATTCGATGACGAGCGACGGGCCATCGTTCTCACCGGAGATGATGTGTGAAGCCCTCATGAAGGGCTGCCGTTGCCTCGAAGTGCCCATCAACTATTGGCCGCGGCTCGGGGGCGAATCCAAGCACTCACAGAGCTTCCTGAAAGTGGCCCAGACCGCCTGGGGCATGTTCCGCGTCATCACTCGCAAGAGGTTGCTCGGGCGATGACGAGCGACACGCAAATGCCGGAACCACGCCAGTGCCCTGTCATGGCACCTAACAGAACAACGCCTGAGCGAGTAGACTTCAAAGAACCGCCGCTGAGGACCAGGCCGCCTGCCGAAGGCCGGCCACGTCCATCGCCTGTCTCACGACATAAGCCTCTACCCAGTCCGACAATCGATGCCTAAGCACGTCGTCGTCATCGGCGGAGGGTTGGCTGGCCTCTCGTGCGCATACGAGATGGCCAAGGCCGGCCTGAACGTAACCGTCCTCGAACGCGAAGACCGCGTTGGCGGGATGGCCACGTCGTGGTCGGAGGGCGATGTCGCGACGGCGGGCGAACCCGGCACCGACTATTACTGCTGGGACTTCGGGCCACATCGCTTCCACACCAAGGATAAGGAACTGATCCGGCACGTCGAAGAGATCATCGGCGACAACAAGGTGCCGGCGAAGCGGCTGTCGCGCATCTTCATGCGCGGCAAGTTCTTCGACTATCCGCTCAGCCTCAAGAACGTCCTGCGCAACATGCCGCTGTGGAAGATCGCCTGGATCCTCCTCGACTACAGCTGGACGCGGCTCCTCGACGTGACGCGGCTCAAGAAGTTCGACGAGAGTCACTTCCAAGGCTGGGTGCACAAGCGATTCGGCAAGACGCTGTCCGACATGTTCTTCGTCGAATACACGGAGAAGGCCTGGGGCATTCCGGCGACCGAGATCTCGTCGGACTGGGCCAGTCAGCGCATCACGCTCCTCAACTTGCGCGACACGATCATCAAGACGCTCAGGAAGCCGGGCGGCAAGAACACGCCGCGCACGCTCGTCACCGACTTCATATATCCACGCACTGGCGGCATTGGCGAACTCGCGCGCGGCTACGAGCGACGCATCAAGGAGATGGGTGGCCGGGTCTTGGCCGGCTCGCCGGCGATCAAGATCCACCGCAACGGCAACACGGTGACGAAGATCGAGTTCCGCAAGAAGGGTGGCGGCTCGGAGTTCGTGACCGGCGACGAGTACATCTCGACGATTCCGGTCACGGCGATGGCCAAGAGCGTCGTGCCACCAGCACCGCAGGACGTGGCGAAAGCAATTCGCTCGCTCGACTACGTCGCGATCGTCTTCGTCTACCTGAAAGTCAGAAAGCCGCAGGTCTCGCCAGACAACTGGGTCTACCTCCCGCAGAAGCACCTGACCGTCCACCGGATCTCCGAGTTCAAGAACTTCAGCAAGTGCTGCGCACCGCCAGACAAGACACTGATCTGCGCCGAGATCACCTGCCGCGTCGGTGACGACATCTGGAAGGCCGACGTCGACGCCCTGCGCAAGATCGCCGTCAGGGATCTGTGTGAGGTCGGCCTGCTGAAGGAGGACGAGGTCGAGGACGCGTTCACCAAGCGGATTCCATTCGCCTACCCGGTCTATGACCTTGACTACGAGCGCCACCTGAAGAAGACGATGGCCTTCGTCCACTCGCTCGAGAACATCAAGTCGGGCGGCCGCCAGGGCCTGTTCCGTTACAACAACATGGATCAATCGATCGAGATGGGTCGGCTCATGGCAGAAGCCTTGGCTTCTGGCTCGGCCATCGATCACGAGAGTGTCGCCACCGAAAGAGAGCTCTTCGAGTATGGAGAGATCGGCACCAGCGATGATGATTTGCCGGCGCCTGCACCGGCCCAAGAAGAGAAATAGACGACACCAGTGAGCAGCACAGAAGGCCATCTGCATCTCAGCGATGCAGCTGACGATCACACCAACACGAACGACCCCTCGCCAACGAACAACGGCTCGGTCAGGATCGATCCGAACGACCTCGTCGAGATCGGCAACTGCATGCTGTGCGGCTCGGAGATCTCGAGCGAGATGTTCCGCGATGGGCAGTTCCGCGTCGTACGTTGCGCCGACTGCCAGATGGTTTGGGTCACGCCCCGACTCAAGCCCGAAGTGCTACCCAGCGTTTACAACGAAGGTTACTGGGAGAGTACGAGCCCGAAGGACCGCGGCTACGCCGACTACCGCCGCGCCGCGCCGCTCTACATCAAGACGTTCCGCAAGCGCTACTCGCTGATCGAGAAGTTCGCTGGCACAAAGGGCCGGACGCTCGACATCGGTTGCGCTGCTGGCTTCTTCCTCAATGTGATGAAGGACAAGGGCTGGGAAGTTTCGGGTGTCGAACTTTCGCCCGAGATCGCCGCCTACGCGCGTGATACGTTCGACCTTGAGGACATCTTCGTCGGCACGCTCGATGAGGCGCCGCACCAGGAGAAGAGCTTCGACCTCGTGACCATGTGGGACGTCATCGAGCATATCGCCGAACCGCTACCCTTCCTCAAGCGGGCTGCCTCGTTGCTCAAGGACACCGGCTGCCTGATCCTCGAGACGCAGAACGTCGATAGCAGGTTCGCCAAGCGGCTCGGCCCACGTTGGCACCACTACAAGCACCTCGAGCACCTGTATCACTTCAACCCGAAGACGATCGAGCGGTTGCTCGACCAGGCCGGGCTGGAGATCGTGCACCTGACGCCGCGCTTCGGCGGCAAACACGTCTCGCTGGGCTTCATCCGCGAGCGCGCGACGCGCGTGCACGGAGTCATGAAGTACCTGCTCGCACCGTTGGCCCCGCTCAGCGGCATGAGCTTCTACGTCAACATGCGCGACGAGATGGTCATCGTCGCACGCAAGAAGAAGTAGCAACGCTGTGGAGCTCGCAGCCTACCGACAGTTCGCGGAGCTTGAGGAAGAGCACTTCTGGTTCCGCGGCCGCCGCGCGATCTTCTTCACCCTGCTGGATAGCTTCCTGCGCGGGCGCGACAACCTGCGCGTGCTCGAAGTCGGCTGCGGCGCCGGCGGACTGCTGCGCCGCCTCGACCGCTACGGCAGTTCGACCGGCCTCGAGCTCTCGCCGGAGCTGTCGGTGCTCAGTCGCGAGCGCTCCGGCCGCCCGACGGTCTGTGCCAACGCCTACGACATCCCCATGCCCGACGCGAGCCAGGACCTCGTGTGTCTGTTCGACACGCTGGAGCACATCCCGGACGAGGCGCGCGCCTTGCGCGAGGTCCAGCGCGTCCTCGGGCCCGGCGGACTCGCGTTCTTCTCGGTACCGGCGTATCAGTTTCTCTATTCGAACAACGACAGGATCGCCCACCACCACAAGCGCTACACGCGCGGCGGGCTGAAGCGAGCCGTCAGCGCAGCGGGGCTCGAGCCGGTCAAGCTGACCTACTTCAACACGTTTCTGTTCCCTCTCATCCTGCCCGCCGTCCTGCTCGGGAAGCTGCAGGAACGACTGTTCGGCCTCAAGGACCCGGACCGGACGAACCTGTCATGGCAGCCCCCAGGACCGCTAAACCGCACGTTGGCTGCCGTTATGGGCAGCGAACGGCACTTGCTCAGGTGGCTGAGCTTCCCGGTCGGGCACAGTCTGATCGGCGTATTTCGACGCAGCTGATCCCGCTGGTCAGGCTTTCTGTTTTTGACTTCCAGCCACCGGTCCTTCGGGCAGAATTCGCACGCCAATGGAGGTCCCCAACCGTCCCCGGCCAGTCCATCCTGGGATCCGCATCGCGCTTGTAATCGGCCTTGTCTTTGTCTTCCTGGTCGCCGTCAAACTTGTCGGCTCGACCTTCAAGGAGCTGGGAGAGGGCGATGCGGAGGCATTGCTGCAGGGCATCCGCAACCCGTTCGCCGCGCTGTCGATCGGGATCCTCGCGACCGTCATCGTCCAGTCGAGTTCGGCAACCACGGCGATGATCGTGCTGATCGTCAGCGAGGGTCAGATGCCGATCGAGATCGCGGTCTACGCGATCATGGGTTGCAACATCGGCACGACGGTCACGAACACGCTCGTCTCGATGGGGCACATACGCCAAGCGAGCGAGTTCCAGCGGGCGTTCGCCGGCGCCACGATGCACGACTTCTTCAACCTCATGGCGATCGCGATCCTGATGCCGATCGAAATGACGACCGGGATCATATATCGGACCGCCGTGGCGACCACCGGCGCCGTCGAGGGTTGGACCGGTGGCACGTTCGAGAGCCCGATCAAGACCATAGTTGGTTCGACCGCCAACCCGATCAAGGACTTCGTCTTCCACGACCTCGGCCTCTCAAGCGCTCTGGCAGGCACGCTCGCCTTGGCGATCGCCGTGACCCTGGTATTCGTAGCGCTTGTCTACATCACGCGCAACATGCGCGCTCTGATGGCGAACCGGCTCGAACAGTCGTTGAATGCGGTTCTCGCCAAGAGTGGCGTGCTCAGCATCGTGGTCGGTGCGGTCGCGACGGTGTCGGTGCAATCATCGAGCATCACGACATCACTGATGATCCCGCTGTTTGGGGCCGGTATTCTCCGGCTCGAGAACGGCTTCCCGGTCACGATCGGCGCCAACATCGGCACGACGGTGACCGCGTTCATCGCGGCGCTGGCCGGCAACGTTGCCGGGTTGACGATCGCGACCGTGCACCTACTGTTCAACTTGACGGCGACCCTGATCATCTACCCGTTCCCGGTACTGCGGAACATCCCTCTGCGGCTCGCACGCGGGCTCGCACTCCGGGCATCCACTGACCGGCGCATCGTGCTCTACTACGTCATTGGTGTTTTCGTCGTCGCCCCGCTCATCGGGGTGTGGCTGTTCAACTGAGAGAGAGAGAGAGAGTCCGATGTTCGAGTGGCTTCTGTCCCTAGGTGGCAACGCCGCCAGCCTCCGGCCCGTGGCGCAGCGTTTCAATCAGATGCTCGTCGACGGACTGCACATGTTCGACATGGCCGCGAACGCGGTGCTCGGTGGCACCGAGACCGAGATCATCCGCAACGAGCTGTACGCGGCGGATCAACGCATCAACCGCAATGAGCAGAAGCTCCGGCGCGGCCTGATCACGCACGCGAGCGTGCACGGAGCGACCGAGTTCCCGAGCTGCCTCGTGCTGATGAGCATCGCCAAGGACGCCGAGCGCATCGGCGACTACTGCAAGAACCTGTTCGAGCTCGCGGCCTCCGGCCGCATCACGACCGACCTGGCCGAGTACGAGTCCCTGCTGGGCGTCAAGAACCAGCTGGCGACTCAGCTGCGTCGCTTGATCAAGGTCTATACGGCCCAGGACGTGGCAGCGGCGACGGCCTACCTCACCGCCGCCGAAGACCTGCAGAAGATCTGCGACAACCACATCGACCAGATCATCGCCGGCAAGCACGAGGGCAAGCGCCCCGTGATCTCGGCCCTGGCCTTCCGCTACTTCAAGCGCATCAGTGCCCACGCGCGCAACATCGTGTCGTCGATCATTCGACCCGTAGACCTGCTCAACTACGACGACGAAGATTGACTATGCTGCAGGCATGAGAGCCTGCACCTTCGCCCTGCTCGTGCTCGCCGTCGCGGCGCCGGCGCAACGCCACCGCCGCCTGGTACCCAAGGACAGCGAGCACATCAAGCTGGTCCGGATTCAGTCGCCGCGGCTCACCAAGCACTGGGGCCGCCCCATGTTCCTCGAGGCCGGTGTCGTCGTACCCACGAACCGCAAGGCCAGCAAGAAGCTGCCTGTCTGCTACAACATCCACGGCTTCGGCGGCTCGCACCGTGCAGCGTGGGGTCGGGGCAAGCGCGTCTTGCAGAAGATGAGCCTCGACGACTACCCGCGCATGATCTACGTCTACCTGAACGCGGCGTGCCCGCGCGGCCACCACGAGTTCGCGGACAGTGCCAACAACGGTCCCGTGGGCACCGCGCTGATCCACGAGCTGATCCCCGCGATCGAGAAGCGTTTCAACGCCGATGGCACGGCGAACGGCCGCTTCCTTACCGGGCACTCGAGCGGCGGCTGGTCGAGCTTCTGGCTGCAAGTCACCTACCCGGACTTCTTTGGTGGAACGTGGTCGACCGCTCCCGACTCCACCGACTTCCGCGACTTCACAGGCATCAACATCTACGCCTTCAAGAACGCCTACGTCGATCCGAAGGGCGAGCCGATCCAACTCATGCGCCGCAACGGCAAGTGGGTCAGGACGATCAAACAGTTCGCACAGGGCGAGGTTGCGCGCCAACCATTCGGCGGCCAGTTCTCGAGCTTCGACTACGTGTTCAGCCCACGCGGTGCCGACGGGCTACCGCTGCCATTGTTCGACCGCGACACCGGCAAGATCGACCACGCCGTCGCCCGCGCCTGGCAGAAGTACGACATCGGCCTGATCCTCAAGCGCAACTGGCACACCATTGGCTCCAAGCTCTGGGGCAAGCTGTGCATTTACGTGGGCACGCTGGACACGTTCCGCCTCGAGGGGCCGAGCAAGCTCCTGAAGAAGGACCTCGCCGACCTCGGCAGCAACGCCGAGATCATCCTCGTCGAAGGCCGTGACCACGGCTCCCTCATGCGGCCGCACAAGAGGCTGTGGCCGGACGGAATGATGCACCGGATTCATCACGAGATGCGGGCGCGCTGGGAACGGGGACGGTAGAGCGGGTTTGGGCTGGGCCAACGCACCGTCCGCCCCACCTCACCATCCCGACCATCACCGGCCGTCGTCGTTTACTTCTCGATCGCGCTCTTCGTCACCCGGGAGCACTTCCCGGCCGCAGCGCTTGCGCACCGCCTCGCGCAGCAGGAACTCGATCTGGCCGTTGACGCTGCGCATCTCCTGCTCGGCCCAGCCCCGCAGTTCGTGGAAGAGCTTCGGCGAGATGCGGAGCAGGAAGGGCTTGCGCTTGACCGCCACGAGACTTCTCGCCTAGCCGTGCAGCGTCCCCGTGTTGACGACCGGAGTCACGTCGCGTTCCGAGCACAGCACCACGAGCAGGTTACTGACCATCTGCGCCCGACGCTCCTCATCGAGGTCGATGACGCCTTCGCTCTTCAGGTTGTCGAGGGCCAACTTGACCATGCCGACGGCGCCATCAACGATCCGCGTGCGCGCCGAGATGATCGCTTCGGCCTGCTGTCGGCGCAGCATCGCACCGGCGATCTCTGGCGCATAGGCAAGGTGCGACAGCCGCGTCTCGAGCACGTCAATGCCGGCAAGCTCGAGGCGTTCGCCGAGTTCTCGCTGCAACTCGCGGTTGACGACCTCCGTACTACCCCGCAGCGAGGTCTCCTTCCCCTCGTTGGAGTCGTACGGGTGCCCGGTCGCCAGTTGGCGCACCGCGGACTCCGACTGCACCGTCACGTAGTCTTCGAAGTCCTCGACGTCGAGCATCGCGTGTGCCGTGTCACGCACACGCCAAACGACGATCGCCGCAATCTCGATCGGGTTGCCTAGCTCGTCGTTGACCTTGAGCTTGCTGCTCTCGAAGTTGCGCACGCGCAGCGACACGTTGCGCCGCACCGTGAACGGGTTCACCCAATAAAAGCCCGGTCGGCGAACCGTGCCCTTGTACCTGCCAAACAGAAGCAAGACCTTCGCGTGGTTCGGATTCACGAGCGTCAAACCGATGAAGCCGAATGGGAAGAGCAAGAAACAGGCGATGAGCCCCACGATGATCCACCACTCCGGCCCCCCCCGCTCGTCGGCCGCGATCGCAAAGCCGATCCCCGCGCCGAGTAGGCCCAAGGATGCAAGAATGGCCATCACCCCGTGGACGGCGGGCTGGGCTGCGTTCTCCGTCGATCTGCCTGTCATGTGATCTTCCCTTTCGACCTCAGACTATCGTATTGATATCATAAAGATTCCCTTTTCACTCCTAGATCTTCTAACTCAATCCAAACACCCTGTTTATGACCCTTCTGTACGGCATCGTGGCGATGAACCTGCTGACCTTCCTGGCCTTCGGCCTCGACAAATGGACGGCCCGCAAGGGCAAATGGCGGGTCCGGGGCCTGCACCTGCTGTGCCTGGCAGCGGCCACCGGAGCCATTGGCGCCTGGACCGGCGTGAGTGTTTTCCGCCACGAGCAGCAGAAGAGGAGCTTCCGCTTTTGGCTCTTCGTGGCGACGGCGTTCAACGCCGTATGGGTCTGGCTATTGCTGTGATGGCAGGATGAGTAGCGCGACCGCAGTGCCGTAGCTGCGCCCCAGTTCGTGCGAGTCGACGAAGCAGCCGTCGATCTCAGGCACCGACAGCACGATGTCGCGTTGCTTGCCACGCCACTGTGCCGCCTTGCTGCCGAGCAAGTCGAAGGCCATCTCGCGACCGAGCATGTCGAACCAGAAGAAGAACCCGCCGTAGCCGAGGCCGTTGGCGTGATCGTCGTACTTGCGTGTCGACGCGAGTTGTTCATGGTGCTCGAATGCCGCCGCGACCGCGCTGATTACCGCCTTCTCGTTGCTGGCGTCCCACACGAACAACGCGGCTTCGCAGTACGGCATGCGCCCGGCTGCACCTTTTACGCTGGCGCTGGCTGGCCGGCGCCGGCCAGCCTGGAAGTAGCTGAAAGCACCACGTCCGGTCCGGCACCGCTTCAGCGACACAACGGCCCGCTTGATGTCCTTTGCCGGAAGCCTCACGCCGTGTCGCCTCGCAGCGTGCAGCGCCATCAGCACTGCGGCGGTCGCGAACGGGTTCGCGTACTCGTGACGAAATGCCCCGTCGCTCTGCTGTCGCCCCAGAGCTTCGGCACAAAGCGCAGACAACGCCTTGCGCAGCCCACCCGCATCGTGACCGGCGAGATCGACCTTGGTGTCGAGCACATCGCAAACAAGGTGGATCGGGTAAACCCGCGCCCAGATCCACTCGTCCTTGTCGTTCGCCGCCACGTGCTTCGGATCGAGGCAGTACGCCAGGCCACGCGCGATGGCCGCGTCACAGCGCTTCGGGTTGGTGACGCGGTGGCGCAACAATGCACGCACGCACAGTGCCGTGACCGCGACGTAGACGTTGGGCAGGCTGTCCTGTCCGCCGAAGTCGTAGTTGCTGTCCAGGAAACCTCCGTCCTCGTTCTGCATGCCCAGCAGAAAGTCCACCGACCGCCGGCGGAGCATCGACAGGTCCTTGGCGGTGCGTGGACAGGTCGTCCCCAGCGCGTCCGCCTGCCATCCCCCAGGCAAGTCCCGCCAGATCCAGAAGCCGCGACTGATCGGCCCGAAGCGCTCGGCCTCGGCGGCGGCACGGCGACCGAGCGCGTGCTGGGGATGCGCTTGCGCCAACTTCTGCCAGGCGGTCGTGGCGGCGGTGTGTTTCCCGAGCAGAAAGGTGATCGCGGCGTCCAGAAAGCGCCCGCGAACGCTCTTCACCTCGGTCTCGCCGAGCGCAGCGCGAGCGCCCGCGAGATCACCCTTGCCCAAGGCCTGCAGCGTCGCGCGGATGGCAGGGGATGCGGCAGCACCAAAGCTAGCCGCGGTCGCCGGTAAGAACGGGCGCAGCCGGTGTTCCAACCAGGCCGGGCTAAACGTCGTAATGGAATGGGCCCGCGCCAGCTCCTTGCCCTTCGCGTCGAGGACGAGAAAACCCGGCTCGACGAACCGAAACGGCCGTAAGTCGTAGCGCTTGGCATCGGCACGTTTCGGCGCGCCACGAAACAGAACAAACTCCTGCAGCAGCTCGCCGATGTCGGGGTCCGAGAAGAACCCCGCGCGCATGTACATGTCGATGGCCAGGAGCCGGTCCATCGGCGTCTTTGGAACGCGGCTGACGTACCAGAACACGCGACGCTCTTGTGCACGAGCTGCGGCCAGCGCTGACTCGAGGGAATCCTGCCACGGCAGGTGCAACCCGACCTTGGCCGCTGTCGCGGAAGGCCGGGGTCGGCGCTGCGCGACCGCATCCGCGACCGACAGCAGCGCACAGCAAATCGAAACAGCACGCATGGCGACACCCATCTCTGCTTCATAATCGACGCCGGTGGGAAAGTCTCGCGAAGACCTCAGGCTCGGTCGCCGCCGCCTGCGCGACGGCGGCCACGATGCGCTCGTACGGGAAGAACCGTTGATCGTCGAGGTCGACGGCGAGCAGCTGGTGACGATGCACACTCCCGGCGCCGACGAGGCCTTCCTGGTCGGATTCCTCCTGGCCGAAGGTATCGTCGAAGACGCGCAGACGATCGAAACGATCGACTTCCGGAAGGGAATCCCGCTCGACGAACCCGGGCCAAAACCGGACGGCGAGGGCTTGGTCGCCGACCGCATCGTGGCGCGACTGCGCGCGGGTGTCGTCACCCCGCGGCGTGAAGCGCTTTGTCGCACCCATGAAATCCGACCATCGTGCGGCATCTGCGGGGTCGAGGAGCACCACGACCTGCTGCCACGCGGCCAGCCGTTCGCGCCACGCACACCCGTCATCGCCACCACGACCTTGCGCCAACTCATGCGTGAGTTCGAGGGGCAGCAATCCCTGTTTCGAGCCACCGGCGGCAGTCACGCCGCGGCGATCGCTTCCGTGACCGGACAGCTGCTCGGCTTCGGCGAAGACGTCGGCCGACACAATGCGGTCGACAAGGCGATCGGTGACGCCGTCCGCAGCGGACACGACGTGGCGGGGAGCGTCGGCCTCCTGTCGGGCCGCGCCGGCTACGAACTGATCGCCAAGCTACTGCGCGTCGGCTGCCCGATCATCGTGGCGATCTCGGCCGCTTCCGCCCTCTCGTTCGACCTGTGCCGCGAAGCGGGCGCGACCCTGATCGGCTTCGCCCGCGACGGCAGTTGGAAGGTCTACTGGGACGAGGAACGCATCGACCCGTGAAGCGACGTATCGTCAACCTCGCGTCGATGTGCCGCCAGGGCTCACCTTCCCCGCGGCGACGTTCGAGCGCAGCGCGTCACTGACCTGACGGTCGCTCGACGCTGCACCGCCAACACACGGTGAACTGACCCTCGATCGTCTCACTGCATCCAGAGCACTGCCATGCGGGGGCGTCAGTAACGGTGTCGTGGTCGCCAGACTGCTCGTAGTCCCGCACGATCTCGACAGCGCGCTTGGCGTCGTCGTTCTGGATCACCCAAACGGCCGGCTGCGTGCTCATGTCGAACTTCGTCGTCGACAGCCCCTCACCGCGCACAGTCGCCGAAATGCCAGCGGCATTGAGTAACCCCTTTATGTGGTGCGCGAGCATCGAGTTCGGCGCAACGTAGACCTTCATCATGCGTACGATTCTATCGCAGTTGCGCGTCGGTCAGCCGAGTTCCACTCGGCCACTCCGGCGTTCGTTGCGGTGGCACGCCTTGCGCTACCCCTACCCGACTTCCCAGGTATTCCCCGAGTAGATCAACTGCTCCAGCGTCCGGTCCGGCGACTTCTCGCGCGCCTTCTCGATCTGCCGGTGCACGATGGTCTCGTAGTTCGGGATGTCCGAGATCTGACGCAGAATCCCGATCGGCGTCGGGTCGCGCAGTTCGCGCAGGTGCGCCATCGCGAAGGCCAACGTCGGGTTCGAATCGGTTGGATCCCAGACGACCAGGTCGTCCTTTGTCCAGGTCTTCCCGTCCGGGTCCGCTACGTCGAGCTTGACGACTCGCATGCCGAGGCGGTCCCAGACCAACCCCTGATCCTCGTCCTTGCCGAACACGAGCGGCTCGCCCTTCTCGAGGCTAACCAGCTGGTCATCGCGCACCTTGCGGTCAACGATCGGCTCGAACGCCTTGTCGTTGAAGATATTACAGTTCTGGAGAACCTCGATGAAGGCCGTTCCATCGTGCGCCGCCGCGGCGCGGATCGTGTCCTTGATGTGCTGCCCCATGATGTCGACCGTGCGCGCGACGAAAGTCGCCCCGGCGCCGATCGCCAGGGCGAGCGGATTGAACGGTGCATCGGGTGAGCCGATCGGCGTCGACTTGGTGACCTTGCCCTGCTCCGAGGTCGGCGAATACTGCCCCTTGGTCAGGCCGTAGATGCGGTTGTTGAACATCAGTACTTTGACGCCGACGTCCCTCCGCAGCAGGTGGATCAAGTGATTGCCACCGATCGACAAGCCGTCGCCATCGCCCGTCATAACCCAAACGTCGAGGTCTGGGTTGGCGACCTTGAGCCCGGTCGCGACCGCAGGCGCGCGACCATGGATGGTGTGGAAACCGTAGGTCTCCATGTAGTACGGGAAGCGGCTCGAGCAGCCGATCCCGGACACGATCGCAACGTTGTCGCGGTTGACGCCCATCTCGGCGAAGGCTTGCTGCACCGCGTTGAGAATCGCGTAGTCGCCACAACCAGGACACCAACGAATCTCCTGGTCCGTGCGGTAGTCCTTCTTGGTGAGCTTCTCCGGCGTCGGTGCGGCCGCGGTCATCGCAACACCTCCTGCACCTTCTCCCGGATCTCCCGGTTGGTGAACGGACGCCCGGTGACCTTGTTCATAGGTAGGTAGTTGGCGGGGATCTCGGCCGCGAGGATGCGCGACAGCTGCCCCATGTTCATCTCGGGCACGAGCACCTGCTCGAACCGACCAATCGTCGCTGCCAGCGAGTTGGGCAGCGGCCGGATGTGCCGCAAGTGCAGGCGGGCAACCTCGCAGCCGGCGCGGCGCGCTTCGCGCAGTCCGCCGCAGATCGCACCCTGCGTCGAACCCCAACCAATCACGAGCAACTTGCCCGACTCCGGCCCCTCGAACTCGGGCTCGGGGATGTCGTTGGCCACAGCTTGCACCTTCTGTGCGCGGGTCTTGACCATGTGGAAGTGGTTCTCCGGGGCGTAGCAGACGTTGCCCGTGATGTCCTCCTTCTCGAGACCACCGATGCGGTGGCGCAGGCCCGGCGTGCCGGCTTTGACCCAGGGACGAGCCAGCGTCTCGGAGTCTCGCATGTACGGCTCGTAGTCCGTCGGGTCGGTGTGAAAGTCGACCTTGAACTCGGCCAGGTCTTCGATCTTCGGCAGGTGCCACGGCTCGGAACCGTTCGCGAGATAGCCGTCCGTCAGCAAGATGACGGGCGTCATGAACTTGGTCGCGATCCGGCACGCTTCGATCGCCATATCGAAGCAGTCGGCCGGGGTCGCCGCGGCGATCACCGGCAGCGGGCACTCGCCGTTGCGACCGTAGATCGCCTGGAACAGGTCGGCTTGCTCGGTCTTGGTCGGCAAGCC
>NYZE01000074.1 GCA_002685965.1 Planctomycetota bacterium
CCGCGCTACCCCAGTCCGAACGCATCGACCTGCACCTAGACGAGCGTGCGGCACCGCTACGCGACGACTATCGCGTCGGCTTCACCTACTCCGATTGCTTCGTCGACGACGCGCGGCTCGTCGTGCTGACAGCGCGCGATGCGGCCGACAGGGGCGCCATCGTGCGCACGCGCTGCGAGTGCCAGCACGCCAAACGTGAAGATAACGCGTGGGTGCTGTCGCTCGAGAGCCACGACACGACCGAAACCGTTCGCGCGCGCACGCTTATCAACTCCTGCGGCCCCTGGGTCCGCAGCTTCCTCGACCGGATCGGTGTGCCATCACGCCACAACGTACGCCTCGTCAAAGGTAGCCACATCGTCGTGCCACGGCTGTACGAGGGTGACCACGCCTTCCTGCTGCAGAACACAGACGACCGCGTGACCTTCGTCATCCCGTTCCACGATCAGTTCACACTGATCGGCACGACCGAAGTCGCCGTCACCGACGCACACAACCCGCAGTGTTCCGACGAAGAGGCGCGCTACCTGTGTGACGCAGTCAACCGCTACTTCCGCGTGCCGGTCACGGTGGACTCGATCCTGTGGAGCTACGCCGGCGTGCGACCGTTGTTCGACGACGGCAGCTCCAAGATGTCCCGCGTCACGCGCGACTACGCCCTCGAACTCGATGTCCATGGCGCACCGATCCTGACGGTCTTCGGCGGCAAGCTCACGACCTACAGAAGCCTGTCCGAGAAGGCTGTCGACAAGTTGCGGCCGTGGTTGCCCGAGGCGGGCCCTACCTGGACCGCGACGGCGCCGCTTCCCGGCGGCGACATGTCAGCCACACAAGCCGCGAGCCTCGGCGAAGAACTCGCCAGAGCCCACAGTGCAGTCGAACCCGCGACGCTGCGCGCACTACTGCGCCGCCACGGTAGTCGCGCCCGGGAGATCCTCGAGGCATGCGGTGGTGACCTCGGCGCCATTCGGGCCGGCAACCTGACCGACCAAGAAGCAGCCTGGTTGGTCGAACACGAGTGGGCCAAGACCGACGAAGACCTGCTCTGGCGTCGGACGAAGGCTGGACTCAGCTCGCTAGTACGCGATCCGGACGGTCGCTGAACACCGCGTCGACACCGGTTTCGACGAGGAAGCGTGCCCGTTCGGGATCGTTGACCGTGTAAGCGCAGAGCGAACGCCCCGTGTTCTTGACGCTGTCGATCGCAGCTACCGTCAGCGAACCGGCCCAGACGTGCACGCTCTCGCACTTCAACTCGCGCGCAACGCTGTCCCACCGCCCGGGCAAGATGACCACGAGCAGCGCGCGTGGCACGTCCGGCGCCGCCGCGAGCGCTGCACCGAGCGTTGTCGTCGAGAAGCTCGACACGCTGTGACGACCGCGCTCGGCGACCGCGCGGGCGACGACGCGTCCGGTCTCCGATTCCACTCCGGGGCACGGCTTGATTTCGCAGATGGCCTCGAGGCCGAGTGCGTCGCACCGATCCAGCACGGCACCGAGCGTCGGAATGGGTTCGCCCGCGAACGCGTCATCGAACCATGAACCCGCATCGAGTGCGGCCAGCTCTTCGGCCGTCGCTTCCGCGACCGAACCACTCGCGCCGGTCGTCCGCTCGAGCGTGTCGTCGTGAATCACGAACGGTGTGCCATCGGCGGCGAGCTTGACGTCGAATTCGACCACGAGCAGACCGAGCCGCGCCGCAGTCTCGATCGATGCGAGCGTGTTTTCCGGCGCGTAGCCACACGCACCGCGGTGGCCGATTACTGATGTTGGTTGCATGGAACGAAGTGTCCCCCGAAGAATAGCGGCATGAGCGCGCGCTTCATCCTCGCGATCGACCAGGGCACGACGAGCACGCGGGCCATCGTGTTCGACGAAGACGGCCGGCCCGTCGCGACCGCGCAGAGAGAGCTGCCGCAGAGCTATCCGGCGTTGGGACAGGTCGAACACTCGCCGGCAGAGATCTGGAGCGCAACCCTCGAGGTCTGCCGCGGCGCGCTCAGAGAGTGCCCGGGCGAGGTCGTGGCGATTGGTATCACCAACCAGCGCGAAACAACGATCGTCTGGGACCGGGCAACCGGTGAGCCGCTGCACGACGCCATCGTGTGGCAGGACCGCCGCACCGCGAAGTTCTGTGACTCGCTCCGTGCGGACGGCCACGAGGAGGCGGTCACACGAAAGACCGGGCTGTTGCTCGACCCGTATTTTTCGGGCACCAAGGTTCGGTGGATCCTCGACAACGTTGCCGGTGCCCGCGACGCCGCGATGGCTGGCCGTCTCGCCTTTGGCACTGTCGACTGCTTCCTCCTCTGGAAGCTCACTGGTGGGACGGTGCACGCGACGGATGCGACCAATGCCTCACGCACGCTGCTTTACGACATCGGCGCAGGTGGGTGGGACCAAGAACTGTGCGACCTGATTGGCGTTCCGATAAGCCTGCTGCCCGAGGTCCTCGACAACGCCGCGGACTTCGGCGCGACCGATGCCTCGCTGTTCGGACGCTCCATCCCGATCACCGGCATGGCCGGCGACCAGCAGGCGGCCGCGCTCGGCCAGGCGTGCCTCACGCCGGGCATGATCAAGAGCACCTACGGCACGGGCTGCTTCGCCCTAATCAACACGGGCACGCACCTCGTTCCATCGCGCAATCGACTGCTGTCGACGATCGCTTACCGGCTCGGCGGCGAGACGCGCTACGCACTCGAAGGCAGCATCTTCGCCGCGGGCTCGACCGTGCAATGGCTGCGCGACGGACTCGGCCTGATCGACAGCGTGCAGCAGAGCGAGGCGCTCGCACGCGCCGCTGATCCAGAGAGTCGCGTCTACCTCGTCCCCGCCTTCACTGGCCTCGGCGCACCGCACTGGGATCCCTACGCCCGCGGCACGCTGTCGGGGCTGACGCGCGGCACCTCGCGCGCCGAGGTCATGCGTGCGGCGCTCGAGAGCGTCGGCTACCAAACCCGGGACCTGCTCGCGGCGATGCGAGCCGACGGGGCGGCCGAAATCGCGTCCCTGCGCGTCGACGGAGGCATGGCCGAGAACGACTTCGCAATGCAGTTCCTGGCCGACATCCTCGGCGTCGTCGTCGAGCGTCCGGTCGTGACCGAGACCACCGCGCTCGGCGCCGCGTTCCTGGCCGGGCTAGGCCATGGGATCTGGAACACCGACACGGTCGCCGCACAGTGGAAACTCGAGCGGAGCTTCGAACCGACGATGGACGCAAGCGAGCGCGAAGAGCGCTACGCTGGTTGGCAGGCCGCGGTCGCACGCACCCTGACTGGCGCGTGACCTGACACTGATGATGACTAGCAGTTTCTTGCTGCTAGCCGTCTACCTGCTCGAGCGTCGTCTTCAGATAGAACGCTTGCAGCTTTGCCAGATAGACCTCGGCCTGTTCACGACCGCCGGTCCAGACAACGCTCTGTCCCGTCTCGTGGACCTCGAGCATCAACTGCTCGGCCCTGGTCCGCGCGTAGCCAAAAACCTTGATCAACACGTTGGTGACGTAGGTCATCAGCGTGATCGGATCGTCCCAGACAATCACATTCCACGGCCGCGCCGTCTTGGTACGCGTCTCGGTCTTCTCTTTGACCCGCGTCTTGGTCTCTGACCCAGCCATCACCGCAGAGTCTACGCAGACAGCCTCGGCCCGCGACCCTCCGTGCTCCGCCGCTACAAACCGACGCTCGGACGATAGCTGCCAAAGACCCGCTCCAGCCGAGTGCAGATCTCGCCGACGGTCGCGAGGCTCTCGACGGCAGCGAGGATGGCCGGCATCAGGTTGTCCTGGCCCCGCGCCTGCTGCTCGACGGCGTCGAGGGCCACCTCGACAGCAGCGCTGTCCCGCTGGCGCCGACACTCCTCGAGGTCGGCGAGCGTTTGCCGCTGCATCTGGGCGTCGACCCGGAACACCTCCGGCGCTTCCTCTTCGGTCAGGTAGTCATTGACGCCCACGATGGTGCGCTCACCGCTCTCGACCATGCGGTGGTGGCGCATCGCCGAACGATGGATCTCGTCCTGGTAGAAGCCTTGCTCGATCGCCTTGGTCGCCCCACCGAGATCATCGATACGCGCGATCAACGCGAGCGCTTGCGCCTCGAGCTCGTCGGTCAACGCTTCGATCAGCGGCGAACCGCCGAGGGGATCGATGACGCTCGCAACGCCGGACTCGTGCGCTAGCACCTGCTGCGTGCGTAGCGCCGTACGCACGGCGTTCTCGGTCGGCAGCCCGAGCGCTTCGTCGAAGCTGTTCGTGTGCAGGCTCTGCGTGCCGCCGAGCACGGCCGAAAGCGCCTGCACGGTCACGCGTGCAATGTTGTTGAGCGGCTGCTGGCTCGTCAGCGTGCTGCCTGCCGTCTGCGTGTGGAAGCGCAGCATGCGCGCCTTTTCCTCGGTCACCCCAAAGCGCTGTGTCATCAGACCGGCCCAGACCCGCCGTGCGGCGCGGAACTTGGCGACCTCTTCGAAGAAGTCGTTGTGCGCGTTGAAGAAGAACGACAAGCGCTGGCCGAACCGGTTCGGATCCAGGCCCTTGGCGACCGCGGCTTCGACGTAGGCAATCCCGTTGGCCAGCGTGAAAGCTAGCTCCTGCACGGCGGTCGCCCCAGCCTCGCGGATGTGGTAGCCAGAGATCGAGATCGTGTTCCAGCTCGGCATGTGCTCCCCGGCCCACTCGAACACGTCGGTAATTAGCCGCATGCTGCCGTCGACGCGGAAGCGATAGGTGCCGCGTGCCGCATACTCCTTGAGGATGTCGTTCTGCACGGTGCCGCGCAGGCTCGTCGCCGCGATGCCGCGCCGCTTGGCCACCGCAACGTAGAGCGCCAGGAGCACCGCAGCGGTCGCGTTGATGGTCATCGACGTCGACACGCTGTCGAGCGGGATACCATCGAGTAATCGCTCCATGTCGAGCAGCGAGTTGATCGGCACACCGACCTTGCCAACCTCGGGCCGCGCCAGCGCATGATCGGACTCGTAGCCCATTTGCGTGGGCAGGTCGAACGCTACCGACAAGCCGGCCTGGCCGTTGGCCAAGAGATAGCGGAAGCGTTCGTTGGTCTGCCGCGCCGACCCGAAGCCCGAGTACTGGCGCATCGTCCACAACCTGCCGCGATACATGCTCGCTTGCACGCCACGGGTGTAGGGCTGGGTCCCAGGCAGCCCTTCGCCGCCGCCATAGAGCGGCTCTAGCTCGATCCCGGACAGGGTCTCGAAGCGCGGAGCACGCTCCGGCCGCTTTTCGACCGCCGGCTCGTAGACGTCGGTCCGCCAGTCGGACGCGGGCTCGGATGAATCATGGTCGGATGACAAGACTCGGATTCTAGGGCCGTGTAGCACGATCGGCAGCAGGATGACTCAAGTCTCCGCGCCGAACGGTCGATAGGAGCGACGGTATCGGGTCGAGTGTCGAGAATATGGGCAGTGCAATCACGAGAGTACCAGTCAGTCGGGAAAGGCGTCCCTTGACGTCGACTGAGATCCTGGCCACTCCAGCCCATGGATGTCCCGTCTGTGGCAGCCGCATGTCGAGTCGCGAGCTGTCCAATCGGGATGGCGCCGTGTTGCTCCAGGTTCGTTGCGACCCATGCGGGTCGACCGGACACACAGCGCGCCCGATCGATAGTTGAGCTGGGAGTGACTGCGCCTATTGGCGCAGCCACTCCAGCAGCTCCGCCATGTCGTCCGGCAGTCGAGCTTCGAACGAGAGCTCCTGACCGCCGACTGGATGCCGAAACCCCAAGACCGCAGCGTGCAGACACTGCCGCCCAGGATCCGGTGCCCCCTTCGGCAGCTCGCCCGAGATACGGCGTGACTTGTATACGGCATCCCGCACGACCGGATGCCCTACCGAAGTCAGGTGCACGCGGATCTGGTGTGTGCGACCCGTGCGTGGGCGACACAACAGGTAGGCGAAGTCCGTGAAGCGCTCCACAACTTCGTAGTAAGTCGATGCGTCCCGCCCTCCCTCGCTGACGATGCACATGCGGCCAGCCTGCGTCGCGTGCCGACCGATTTCCGTCTCGATCCACTCGGAATGAAAGCGTGGCAGGCCAAACACGATGGCCCGGTACTCCTTGGCCACCTGGCGCGCCTTGAACTGCCGCTGTAGCTCGACGAAGGCACTCTCGGTCTTGGCCAGCACGATGGTCCCGGAGGTCAGCTTGTCGAGGCGGTGCACGACACCGGGACGGTCATCGCCGCTCAGCGCCGGCAGCGGCGCCCCACAGTGCACCTCGGCCGCCTGCGACAGCGTGCCCCAACGCACGCCCCCAGATGGATGGGTTGCCATGCCAGCTGGCTTGTCAACGACGAGCAGGTCCTCGTCCTCGAACAGGACCGTCAACTTGGGGAGCTCGGTGTCACCCCCAGGCCGCAGCCGGTGACGTTCCTCGAGGCGGATGTCGATCTCCGTCTTGGCGGCCATCGGGTGCCGGGCAAGGACCTGCTCGCCCCCCGCCGTCACGAAGCCGCCATCGATGAGTTCACGCAGGTAGGAGCGGCTGTGTTCCGGGAACAGGGCGGCCAGTACACGGTCGAGCCGAATACCATCCAACTCCGCCGGCACCAGGAGCTTCCTGGTGTCAGACGGCACAGAACCTCCGACCACACCGCGACCTCGCTACATACTTCATGCTCTCCTCCGGCAGCCCTACGTTATAGGATGCCGGCCATCAGCGCGTCGCCGACAGACCAGGCTGGAACTCAGGAAGCCACGCTTCGGGCTCTTCTCGTCGAGGACGAGATCGAACTGGGCCGGAACCTGAGCCGCTATCTCGAGTGCCATGGGTTCACCATTGTCTCCGCGAGCACCCTCGACGACGGACTGAGCATCCTCGAAGGCGACACCCCGCTCGATGTCGTCGTGACGGACATCTACCTCGACGAGCGTGGGGAGGTCCCGGGGGGGCACCGCATCGCGCAGGCCGCCAGGCGGCGGGTGCCGCCGACGCCCGTCATTCTCCTGACCGGCCGGCCGTCGCTCGATGCCGCCCTGGAGGGACTGCGCGAGCAGGTCTTCGACTTCCTGACCAAGCCCGTCTCGATGCAGGTGCTGGCCGAACGCGCCCGTCGCGCGGTCGAGGAACAGCGTCTGCAGCAGCGCCTGGCCGAACTGGAGGAGGTGACTCGCCTCCTGTCGCGGATCCTCCCGAACGCGATCGAAGCCAAGGACCCGTCGACGCGCGGCCACTCCGACCGCGTCGCCGACTACGCCGACACGCTGGGCAGCCGCTGCGGCCTCGATGACGAGGAACGGCGTGATCTGCGCCTCGCGTCGATGCTCCACGACGTCGGCAAGATCGGCGTTCCCGAGGCGATCCTGACCAAGCCGGGCGCGCTGACGCGCTCGGAGCGCGTGGAGATCGAAAAGCACCCCGAGATCGGCTTCCGCATCCTGGAACCGATGCAGCACTTCCCCCGCGTGCGCGACTGGGTCTTCCAGCATCACGAGCACTGGGATGGTCACGGCTATCCATGCGGCCTCGTCGGCGACGAAGTCGCACTGCCAGGGCGCATCCTGATTCTCGCCGAGGTCTTCGATGCCCTCGCGACGGCCCGTAGCTACAAGTCGGCCTGGCCCCGCGCCAAGATCGCCGACTTCTTCGAGGAGGACAAAGGCAGCCACTTTGACCCGGATCTGTCCATGATCGTCGCCACCGGAGTCCGCGAGTTCGGTGCCGGCTTCTTCCGGGCCAGCAGCGACGACAGCCAGCAAACGCTCTTCTAGCTCGACCCATAGCGGCCCCGCGAGCCCCTTCGAAACTGCACGGGTTGCGATTCACGGCCCTGCCGGTAACCTCCCGCAAGTAGGTTGCTATCGGGACAGCCCACCCCTGCTGCCCTGTCGGCCGACCGGTACCCCGGCCCCGGGGCCCCGGTTCCCGCCTTTGTTGCTACGAGGACCGTAATGGACCTGACGCGCCCTTGGGCTTCGCGCACACTTCTCGCCTGCAGGCCTGACCAACTCGGCTGGAATCTGCTCGTCGGGGCCCTGATAGCCCTGCCAGTCTCGGGCCAGACCAACGGAAAGAAGGTCGCCGGAACGAACGCTACAGCGAACGGCGGACCCGTCATCCTCGAGCCGGTTCCGGTACCTGAGGGATACCCGATAGACCTCGGTTACATCCGCGGCGGCAGGATCACCCTCGGCGTCGGCTACAAGGCCATTATCGAGGCAGCCGAACTCCTCGGCCGGGGCAGCGAGCACAACACGAAAGCCGCGCTCCGATTGATGACCCGCGAGCTCGGTCGACGCGAGTTCTTCCTCAACGCATTCGCGCTCGGCCGCCACGAGGTGACGAACGAGCAGTTCCACGTCTACGTGAAGAAGCGCTGGCCCAAGACGCGCTTCCCGTTCCCGTGGTGGAAGGCCGACGACGTCAACAAGCAGCGCGAGGTCTTCTACAAGAAGCACAAGGGCAAAGCAGGCATGAGCTTCAAGCCCGAGGACTACTGGCTCGAGAACTGGCCAAACCTCAAGTGGGAGCTGCCCGAAGCGCTCAAGAAGTTGCCGGTCACCTACGTCTCCTACGCTGACGCTGTCGGCTACTGCTCGTCGACCGGTCTGCGGCTGGCCAGCGAGGCCGAATGGCAGCGCGCCTACCAAGGCGACAAGCCCACGTCCTATCTCTGGGGCGACAAGTGGAACGACGACGCCTCCAGCAAGATGATCGGCTACAAGTCGATTCGCGACCAGAAGATCCGCGCCGCCGGGGTCCTGCCGCACGGACGCAGCCCGTTCGGCCTGGACGACATGGGCGGCAACGTTTGGGAGTGGACGCAGACCCCGTTCCTCGGCTTCGACAACTACCGCAAGACCTTCCGGAACCTGCAGAAGTGGGTCACGAAGAAGAAGAAGTGGAAGGCCCTCGCCGAGGATCTCTGGGCTGCGGACAAGCGCTTGATCAAGGGCGGGTCTTTCAACAACTTCTCGCAGGGCAAGATCGCCTTCCGCACGACCACACGCATGAAGCTCGGCCAGCACCAGACGGTCGAGGACCTGGGCTTCCGCGTTGCCAAGTCGCTGCAACCGGCACTCGACACCTCGACGCTCTGGTACCGCAACCGCTTCGATCGCACTGTGCTCGGCGACCTCGAACTCGATCTGCCAAGTATCGTCGAGCAACTGCGCGCGGCTCGCGGCAAGGGACGCAGCTACGAGCAGTTGGGCATCGAACGCTGGACCCTCGATGGTGAGTTGATTCGCGGCTACGACATGGTCTCGTTCGCGCCGGTCAAACAACTCAAGTTCCGCAACGAAAGGGCGCTGCGGGAGTCGGCGGCCAAGGACAAGAAAGGCTCCTACGGCCAACCGATCGGCAGCGTGTTCACGACGTTGCCGTTCAGCGTCCAGCAAGGCCTCAAGACATTCGCATCGCTCGACCCGGACATGTACGTCGTCTACTACCGCGCCGGCCTGATGCCGCGCGAACTCGACATCGCGATGCGCGCCGGCCAAAAGGTGCTCAAGTTCACCAAGGGCGTGCGTCCAAAGGAAGGCGATCCGAACCCGAAGGCCGTCGACAAGAAGTCGTCCAGAAAGAAGAAGGCCAAGAAGGCCAAGAAGGGCAAGAAGGCGAAGCAGGACGAGTCGACGCAGAAGCTCGCCAAGGACTGGATGGAAATCGTCGATCGCTACGGGATTCCGGACGAGATCACCGAGAAGTACCCCAGGAAGCGACCGGAGACGATGATGATCCGGCCGGGCAACCTCCTGATTCCGATCAAGAAGAACATCCTACTGTTCCGCCGTCACGACAGCGGCGACTACATCGCCTGGGCCGAGTACAGAAAGCCACTGCGCAAGGTCAGCACGTCGACGCTCAAGCCAGCGCTGACCATCGTGAACAACTCTGGCAAGCTCGAGTACGATGGTGGGCCGCGTACGCACGTCAGCAACTACCGCTATCAGTTCAAGATCAGCATCAAGCTCGCGGACGGCGAGTTGCAGAAGAACGGCTGGATCACGCCGGCCTCGAACAGCGCCGCGCTGCCCGAACTCGAGAAGCTCGTGCCGCAGGTTCAGGCCAAGCCGAAGGACAACGCTCCCGCGTCAGGCAAGCAGAAGGGCAAGTAAGGTCCCTTCGGATGGCGGGGCTAGCCGACTTCCTCGTCGTCCTGCTGGTTACCTTCTTGGTCAGACATCGTCGTCGCTAGCGATACGTCACACGGTCGCCGTGGGCCTGGCATCTCGAGCCGCGACGCTTCGAGGATTGCGCCTGGATCGAGCCCCGCTTCCTCAGCGCTCCGTACACCGAGTTCGTGCCGTGACAGACGCTCGGGACCGGGCAGGTGGCGGATCCCAGTCACGGTCGAGTCGAGGGCGAGCGCCACGATCTGCTCGGCAGCCTCGCGCACGCTGAGCGGGGTACGCCATTCGTCGGTGAAGAGGCGTAGCTCGCGCGCGTCGCCGAGGGCTGCCAACACCGTGTCACTCGCGCCGCGCTTGCCGTCGAACGACGGACCGAACAGCAACGGAATCCGGATCACGAGCCCGGACGAGTCGGCGAGCACCATGCGCTCGCCTTCCGCCTTGCTCTTGCCATAGATCGACGTTGGCCGGGGCTCGTCGTCGTCGGTGTACGGAGCGTTTTCTCCATCGAAGACGAGGTCCGTCGACACGTAGACCACGCGGCCCCGGCTGCGCGCGAGCACGGAAGCGAGCACCCCGGTCGCTTCCGCGTTGGTGCGGAAAGCCCGCTCCGGCTCCGCCTCGCACTCGTCCATCCGGCTCATCGCGGCGAGGTGAATGAGCAAGGGCGGTGCGTCCAAGCCTTCGACGACTTGGTCGAGCACTTCCTCGAGCGAGAACGGTTCACCGAGGTCGAACCCCTCGGCCCGCCCCAGCCCTGCGAACGCGATACCGAGCGCTTCTAGCCGAGCAGCGACCTCGTGTCCGAGATAGCCAGTCGTACCGGTCAGCAAGACGCTTACATCCGAGGTCATCCGGCAGTCCCGTCCGTAAACTCCGGGAACACGCGACGTGACAGGTTGGTCTGCAGCAGCCCATCAGGATCGTAGCGCTCCTTGAGCGCCTTGAACCGACCGAGGACTTCGGCGGGCCAGATGCGGCCTGCTGTCTCGGCCAGCATGGTCGCATCCTTGGCGAAGTAGAGTCGCCCGCCGGCGTCGGCG
Source organism: Planctomycetota bacterium (assembly GCA_002685965.1). Lineage (GTDB taxonomy): Bacteria > Planctomycetota > UBA1135 > UBA1135. Next base: position 11,134 of record NYZE01000074.1, read on the forward strand.
AGCACGCCATCGAGCCGATGTGTCAGCTGCCAGAGGCGCTCACGGTTCGCAGCGGTGACCTTGAAGTCCATCGCGAACGAAAACCCGTCGACAGCATGCGTCATCAGGAACGAATCCGGGCGATGTCGCTTGTAGACGCCGAGATACGGGACCATGCCCGCATCATGGCACAGTGCGATCAGCTGCGGGTGCACTTCGTGCGCGCGCTCACGCGGCACGAAGGTCTGATACTGGATCAGTCCACCCTTGCCATAGGCCTTCTTCCAGTCCGGAACGTAGTCGAGCAAGAATGCGAAAGCGGCGTGCGATTGCCGGTGCGGACGCCCGCGTGTCTGAGAGAAGACGCCGCTGTGATACTTGGCCGCGTTGATGGCGCGCATGCCAAAGTTGTTCATGAATGGCTTGAGGAAGCGCCACATGACCGCCTTGGGGACGACACCCAAGAGGTGCATCGGCAAGTCCTGCGCATCGACGCTCATGGACTCGCGCGGGTTCTCGTCTTCGCCTTCGGCCAGGTAGCGCGCGGCGTGGACCAGGCCGCGCCCGAGGCGCTTTCCGCGCGGGAAGCAATCGACCCAGCCGACCAGGTAGTCCCAGTTGTCCTTCTCGGTGTCGAAGAACGAGATCATGTGCTGGAGATCCGGAGTCGCGATCGCCTCGACGTCGAGGCAACCCGAGTAGATCTTCTTGAGCTGCAGCGTGACTTCCGTGAAGCAACCGAGCATGCCGAAGCCGCCGATCGCGGCGTAGAACAAGTCGGCGTTCTCTTCGGGGCTGCACAGCAACTCTCCGCTCGTCACCGTCAGCAAGCGAAACGACCGCACCCAACTGCCGATCGTGCCGACCTGCCAGTTGTTCTTGCCGTGGACGTTCATCGACAGGAGGCCACCGAGCGTCGGGTACATCGTTCCGGAGACGACCGGTGGCCACCAACCCATCGGCACCGACCGGCGCCAGATCTGCTCGAGCGTCACGCCGGGTTCGGCGACGAGGAGCCCACTGTCGATGTCGAAGCTCTTGATCCGTGCAAAGGCGGTGGCGTCGAGGACGATGCCGCCCTCGTTCTGCGATGCGTCGCCATAGCTGCAACCCGAGCCGCGGAATGCGACGGGAACGCCATGCTCGCTGGCCCAAGTGAGGATGCGCGCCACTTCGTCGACGCTGGTCGGCTTGGAGATTGCTGACCCCGACGACGTCGACAACCCCCAGCCCCATACCCGGTCCACGGGCAGGCCGAGTTCCGCTGCGATGTCGCCAATCTCCATGCTGGTCATCCCGGTTAGATCGACATCCTGCGAAAGATGAACGATGGGATCGAACGAATCACCATGGCGACCAGGCGCCAGCGGCCGGGCACGTAGCTGGTCTGCTTCCCCTTGCGCACGGCGCTCATGATCATGCGCGCCGCCTCGTCGGGAGTCTTGAGCCAGAAGAGTCCCTCCATGCCGCGCGTCATCGACGTGTCGATGAAACCCGGTTTGATCGTCGTCACCTGCACGCCGTGCTGGGTCAGCCGATTGCGCAGAGACTCGAGGAAGGTGGACAAGCCGGCCTTGGCAGCGTGGTACGCCGGAAAACCGCGCCGGCCGCGGTCGCCGGCGATCGAGCTGATACCAACGATGACGCCACGCCCCTGTTTCTGGAAGAGCACCGCAGCCTGATTGAGCCAGGCCACGGCCCCCGTCAAGTTGACGGCGATGACCGGGCTATCCTTGTCGAACGAGAACTCGTCCTCAGCGGGCACGTTCATGACCCCGGCCGCGTAGCAGATCAGGTCACAGCCGCCCAGGTCCGCACAGATCCGCTCAAAGAGGCCGGGCACCTCGTCGAACTTCGTGACGTCGTGCTCGTAGGTCTTCGCCTTGCCCTCGCCCCATCCGGTGGAGATTCCCTGCGCGACCTTCTGTAGTTCGTCGTCGCGGCGCGCGACCAGGGCGACCGTCGCACCGGCCGCAGCGAGCTCGCGTGCCAGGGATGCCCCCATCCCCGACGACGCACCGACGACGATCGCCTTCTCGATCTTCTGGCCCATTGGCGACAAGCTACGCATCAGCATGGGCAATCGAAAGCCACCCGTTCTCGTTCTCGCAAACCCGAAGGCCGGCGGCGGACTCGCTGGTGAGCTCGTGCCCCACCTGGCCAGGGATCTCTCTGAACTCGGCTATCCGGTCGATGTGTTCCAGAGCGCCGGCCCCGGCAACATCACGGAGAAGGTGCGGACCCTGGCCGGGACCTGGACGGCGCTGGCCGTCGTCGGCGGTGACGGCACCGTGCGCGAAGCTCTGATGGGAGAGCCAGCGGCCGAGATGCCGATCGCGGTCCTGCCCGCCGGCACCGCCAACGTGCTGGCCACCGAGTTTCGCTTGCCCCGCGCACCGCGCGACACAGCCCGGATGATCGAGGCCGGCGCCGCGCGCACGATCGATACCGGTTTCGTCGTTCGCGAGGGCAAGGCCCCCGAGCCATTCGTGCTCTTTGTCGGTGCCGGGGCCGACGCGGAGATCGTCCACCGCGTGCACGAGAAGCGCGCCGGTGGCACGCTCGGTAAACTGCGCTACATCGCACCGATCCTGTCACAGCTGTTCAGCTACAAACCTGTCGAACACTGGTTCGTGCTCGAGAACGGCGACCGACACGGCCCCTTCGAGCAGGTCATCGTCACCAACGTCACCTCGTACGGCTCGATGTGGAAGCTGCCCGGCAGGATCACCCCGGACGACGGTCTGCTCGACTGCATCGGCTTCCGCGCCAAGACAGCGCTGCAGTTACTGCGCCACGGCGTGGCCGGCAGCTTCAACCGCCTGCGCGAGAGCAACAAGTTACAGACCTGGCAAGCCGCCCGCGTCCGCATCGAATCCGAATCGACGAGCCGCGTGCAAGTCGACGGCGACCCGCTCGGCGAGTGCCCGGTCGACATCGAGGTGCGGCCACTGTCCTTGCGCCTGTTGGTGCCGGGCGAACCGACTACCTAGCCGCTACGCTCTCGCCGTGAGCGTCGCTGTGCTCAGCACGGCGGGCAAGATGGGTCCAGCGACTCCAGCGCATCCAAGTCCAGCAGCGGCTCACCACCGTAGCCGCGCTCGCAGATCTCCTGCGTGGAGATGTAGCCACCGTCAATCCGCAGGCGCACGAGGCCGTCCGCGGTACGTTCGTAGAGCGAAGGGAAGTCGCGCAGCGCTGCGGCCTGCTCCGCCTCGGGTAGGAAGCTCAACCCACGGACATAGTGGTGTCCGTTCCGCTCAGCGTGTTCGATCCCCAGCGCGGCGATGACAGCGGTGTCCTGTTGCAGAGCATGCACGCCCGGGTGTGTGAGGTCCTCGGCAGCGAGGATGGCCGGGCCACCGTGCTCCGCTTCCCATTCCGCGAGCACACGCCGGGAGTGCAACGTACGAAACACGCCCTTGCAGTTCTTGGCAGAGACGCCGGCGTAGCCGAGTTGCAGGGCACGCGACACGGTTTCGTCGGTGCCGTCCGACTCGTCGAGGATGATCGGCTTGGCCAGGTCGGGATCGACAGCTTCGGCCAAGGCTGCCTCGCGCTCGACCGGCTGTTCGAACCACAATACGCGGTCAAATAGATGCCGTAGTTCGCTGTCGCCGCGCATCCCGTCGAGAAGATCGGTGAAGCCTGCCATGTCCGCGAACTGTTCATTGCCATCGAGCACGAGGCGATAGCCCTCACCAATCTCGTCCACGAGCACGCTCTGGATGCCCTGCAGTCGTTCGAGGTTGGCAGGAACGTCGTTCGAGATCTTGACCTTGAAGTGCGTGACGCCGTACTCGCGAATGACCTCGGTGAGAGTCTGCGGCAAGCCGTCGCTCAGCGGCGTGGTTACGTCGGCGGCGACGAGCGGATCGGTCAGGCCAACAGTGTGGCGAAGCGCAATGCGATTCACCGGTCGTGGCGGGAGCCACGGCACGGCGCCAAATCCGAACAGATCATCACGCAAACCGGCGTGCAGCGACGTGCCGTAGGCCCGACACAGCCCGTCCACGAGCGCGCCGTCGATCATCGCAACGCCGAAGCTCGAGGTCAGCGCCGCCTCGCATTGGGCACGCACCGCTGGCTGGACGAGTTGGTGCAAGCCGTAGCCGTTGTCCGCCTCCGCTTCGCGATAGCCAGCAGAGGCAAGTGCGATCGACCGTAACAGGCCGTGCTGCTTCTGCTCGTAGCTCCTGTCCGCCGACTTGTCGAACCACATCGGCGACAGCACCGACGAACCTACACCCTCGACCGACCGTCCGTCAGGGAGGTCGAATCGCACCTGCACGAACACGACGGACAAGTCGGTCATCGTGACCGCGCCGAACTTGAAGGGCATCCGCATCGCTGCGCGGCGGACAAAGGCCCGCACATCGCGGACCCGGATGCGGGGGGCGACGGCCTTCGGTCTGGGGCTCACGGGATCGGGCGCGATGCGGATACCTTACTGCTTCTCTTCCGCGCCACCGGTAGCGTTGTCGGCAATGATCCACCTCGCGTTCATGGGGCTCGCGTGCCTGCTGCAGGGTGATCGACCAGCGCGCGGCTACTCCATCCCGGTGATCGACCTCGCCAGCGAAACACACCGACAGGTCATCATCGATCGCGAAGAGGGCCAGTACCTCGGACACCCAACCACCGTGCTGCTCGAGGACGGCAAGACGATGCTGTGCGTCTACCCGAAGGGGCATGGCCGCGGTGCGATCGTCATGAAACGCAGCACGGACGGCGGTCGCACGTGGAGCGAGCGGCTGGCGGTGCCAAAGAACTGGGCGACGAGCAAGGAGACGCCGACCATCCACCGCGTCGTCGACAAGGAAGGCGTCAAGCGACTGATCCTGTTCTCAGGCCTCTACCCGATCCGCATGGCGGTTTCGGAGGACGACGGCGCGCACTGGACGCCGCTGAAGGCGATCGGCGACTTCGGCGGCATCGTCGCCATGTCGTCTGTCGAGCGGCTCGCGAGCGGCGACTACATCGCGATGTTCCACGACGACGGGCGGTTCTTGCGCAAGCGCGCCAAGGGCGAGAAGAGGAAGCGCAGGTTCTTCGTCTACAAGACGCTGTCGTCCGACGGCGGATTGACGTGGTCTGAGCCAGGCATCGTGACGACGCACCCAACGGCGCATCTATGTGAACCCGGTTGGATTCGCTCCCCGGACGGCAAGCGCATCGCAGTGCTCCTGCGCGAGAACAGTCGCAAGCTCAACTCGTTTGTGATCTTCTCGGACGACGAGGGCGAGACCTGGACCAAGCCACGCGAGGTCCCCGGCGCGTTGACCGGCGACCGGCACACTGGTCGCTACGGTCCCGACGGCCGCCTTTTCGTCTCGTTTCGTGATCGAACCCACGTGAGCAAGACCAAGGGGGACTGGGTCGGCTGGGTCGGCACCTTCGAGGACATCGAACAAGGCCGCGAAGGCCAGTACCGCGTGCGCCTCATGGACAACCACCGGGGCGCCGACTGCGCCTATCCGGGTGTCGAGTTGCTGCCCGACGGGACGTTCGTGACGACCACCTACGGGCACTGGACCAAGGGCGAGACAGCCTACGTCGTGTCGGTGCGCCTCAAGCTCGAAGAACTCGACGAGCGCGCAGCGCGCAGCGACAGGTGAGCAAGAAGCTCAACGTCTTCGACGCGACGATGCTCGTCATGGGCGGCATCATCGGTGTCGGCATCTTCTTCTCGCCGCACGGCGTCGCGGAGCACGCACCCGATGCAACCATGTTCCTGCTGCTCTGGGTCTGCGGCGGCGTGGTCGCGATGTGTGGCGCTTTCACCTTCGCGGAATGGGGTGGCTCGATTCCGCGCGCCGGCGGCTGGTTCGTGTTCCTGCGCGAGGTCTTCCCGCCGATCGTGGCCTTCCTGTTCGCCTGGGTCGTGCTCGGCGTGATCTCGACCGGCGCCATTGCTGTCATTGCCTCGTTCGGCGCCGAAGGCATCGGAACATTGACCGGCCTCACGGGCAAGGAGGGCTCCGTATCGCACCGCAATCTCGCCGCCGGTTTCGTGGTGCTGCTGACTGGCGCCGCGCTGCTCGGCGCCAAGGTCGGCGCCACAGTGCAAGACATCTGCATGGTCGCCAAGCTCGTGGCGATCCTCGCCCTGATCGGTGCAGCGATCGCCTACGTGGCACCTGCCTCGACCGGACCAGTGCCGGCGTTTCCGACCACGGGTGGTGCCACCACGGCCGACGTCACCATCGGCAGCGTGTCCACGGCCGCATTGTCGGTGTTCTTCGCCTACGGCGGGTGGCAGCACCTGTGCTACATCGCGCCCCAAGTCAAAGACCCCGAACGCACCCTGCCAAAGGCGATCGTGATCGGCGTTCTGGGGGTCGCGCTCATCTACGTGGCGACCAACTTCGGCTACCTCCGCGTGCTCGGCATCGACGGGCTGGTCGCGCACAAGGACGTCGCCGCAACAACCGCACAGAAGGCGCTCGGCGGCGGCATGACGCGCGCACTCGCTGCGGCCATGGCCATCTCCGCGCTCGGCGTCTGCACCGTCAACATCCTCGTGACGCCGGGCATCTATGTGGCGATGGCGCGCGAACGGCTGTTCTTCTCAAGCTTCGGGCGACTCAACGCGAAGACCGGCGCGCCGGTGCTGGCGCTGCTGCTGCAATGTGTGCTGTCACTCGGCTACTTGCAGTGGAACTTCGTCGGATCACAGCCGCAAGCAGCCAACGACGATTCGTTGCGCATGAACCTGTCGACGCTGATGGAGTCGGTCGTGTTCGCCGAGTGGATCTTCCACGGGCTGGTCGCCTGGGGCTTACTCAGCCTGCGCCGCCGGCGCCCCGATCTTCCGCGTCCGTTCCGCATGCCGTTGTGGCCGCTTCCGGTGTGGATCTACCTCGGCGTAGCGCTCTTTCTCGTGTCCGGCAATCTCGCCGAGACGTTTCACAAGGGACGCATGGACCAGACGTTGCTCGGACTGGCAGTGCTCGCCGTTGGCGCGACCATCTACCTGCCGTGGCGTGCCTTCTTCGGGAAGTCTCACCGAGTGACGTGAGGTCAATGGCATTGCTAAATCGACTGCCCCAGCCGCGGCCACTACGCCGATAGAATAAGTGGCATGCATCTCTCTCTAGCCCTTGGCGCCACCGCTCTAGCCCTGTCGGTCCTGCCAGCACAGCGGCGCATCACGAGCCCCAAGCTTGCCTTCGGTAAAAAGGTCGGTGCCGACAAGTTCCTCGCCAACTACACGCAGCTGACTTCCTACTGGAAGACGCTTGAGGCCGAGTCCGACCGTATGACGCTGGAAGAGATCGGCAAAACCTCCTACGGCCAGCCGATGTTGATGGCCATCGTGTCGTCCCCGGCGAACCTGAAAAAGCGACAGCGCTACCGCAAGATCGCCGAGCGCTTGTGCCACGCCCGCGGCATCGACCGGCTCATGGCGGACCAACTAGCGGACGAAGGTCGTGCCGTCATCTGGATCGACGCTGGGATGCACGCGACCGAGAGCGTCGCTGCGCAGAACATCATCGAGCTGACATACCGCATGTGCTCGCGCAATGACGCCGAGACCAGGCGCATTCTCGACAACGTCATCCTGCTCGTGTGCCCAGCCAACCCCGATGGCATGGAGATGGTCGCCAATGCCTACATGGCAACGGGGCGGGTCGGCGGTCTGCCGGTGCTCTACCAGCGCTACGTCGGGCACGACAACAACCGAGATTTCTATGCGAGCAACCAGAAGGAGACGAGGGCGATCAACCGCATGCTCTACCGGCGCTGGTTTCCGCAGATCATCTACAACCATCACCAGTCCGCGCCACGCGGCACGGTGATCTTCACGCCACCATTCCGTGATCCGTTCAACTACAACGTCGACCCGCGCGTGGTCCGTGGCATCGAGATCGTGTCGGCACACATGACGCACCGCTTTGCGCGTGAAAACAAACCCGGCGTGATCTCACGCACTGGCGCACCCTATTCGACGTGGTGGAACGGTGGGCTCCGCACGACGACCTACTTTCACAACATGATCGGCATCTTGACCGAGTCATTCGGGCACCCGACGCCGCGCAAGTTGACCCAGGCCCTGAACCGGCGCCTGCCGTACGGGGACTATCCGATGCCGGTCGCGACGCAGACCTGGCACGCACGTCAGACCATCGAATACCTGCAAACCGCGAACCTGGCGATCCTCGACTACGCGTCGCGCTACCGCAAAGAGCTCCTGTTCGACATCTGGCAGATGGGCAAAGCGGCGATCGCCAAGGGCCGCAAGGACCACTGGACCGTCACGCCTCGCCTCGTCGCCGAGGCCAAGAAGCGCAAGGACAACACCGCGTTCACGGATCCCGAACTACGCGACGCGCGCGCCTACGTGCTGCCGGCAGACCAACTGGACTTGACCGCAGTGCGGCGCTTCATCGACCGGCTGGTCGCCTGCGGCGTCGAGGTTCATCGCGCCAGCGCTGACTTCGGAGCCGGCTTTGCCCGCTTTCCGAAGGGATCGTGGGTCGTCCTCTGTGATCAGGCCTTCCGCGCCCACGTGCGTGACATGTTCGAGCCGCAGTGGCACCCGGACGACCTCGGTAACGGTGGGGAGCCAGTGCGACCATATGACAGCGCCGGTTGGACGCTGGCGATGCAGATGGGCGTGCAGTTCGACCGCGTCTATGACCGCATTCAGGCCAAACTCGAGCGCGTCGAGGATGTCGGGGTCGACGCCGGAAGCGTCACCGACGGCAGTGCCGGCTGGCTGTTTACCCACTACGACGGTGGCTCGTACCGTGCGATGAATCACCTGTTGAGCCTTGGTGACCGCGTGCACTGGCTGCGCTCCCGCACGCGGATCGGCGGCCGCGCCTGGCCGGCCGGGACGTGTTTCGTCGAGAACCGAGCCGGTGGCGCGCGGCGGGTCCGCGACTTAGCCAAACGCTTCGGCGTCAGCTTCACAGGCATCTTGAAGCGTCCGCCAAGCAAACTGCTCGAGATCCGTCGCCCGCGCATCGGGCTGTTCGACGTTTTCGGCGGCAACATGCCGACGGGTTGGACACAGTTCGTGCTGCAAGAATTCGGCTTCACGCCCAAGCTCGTGTTCGGCAAGCGCGTTGCCGAAGGCGACCTGCGCAAGGACTTCGACGTGCTTCTTTTTTGCACTGGTTTGCCCAACCTGTCGCAGCGACCACGTAGCAGACGCCCGGTGCGCATCAGCGACGCCACCATCGAGAAGCTCCAGAAGGCGCTGCCTGCATTCGAAGACTGGTCGAACATCAGCGATCGCCGCGTCGTGCTCACCAAGTCCAACGCACTCGCCCCGCTCGAGAAGTTCGTCTCTGGCGGCGGCACGCTGATCGCGATCGGTGGCCAAGCCTCGGCAGCGATCCGCATGTTCGATTTCCCCGTGCGCACCGGCACCTTCGTCGACGGCGATGGTGGCAAGCCGCGCGCGACCAACCGCTCGGAGTTCTTCATCCCCGGCTCGCTCGTGCGTCTAGCGCCAGCCAAGGGCCTCATGCTCACGTGGGGAGTGCAGCGCAACCTCGTCGGAATGTTCCGGCGCAGCCCGGTGTTCGAAGCCACCGAGGACAGCTCACAGGGCTCGGCGCAGGTCGCCGTCCGCTACACCAAGAAGGACACGCTCGCCAGCGGCTGGGCCATCGGCACCAATCACCTGCACGGCAAGGCAGCAGTGCTGAGCATGTCGTTCGGCGCCGGCAATGTGTTCTTGTTTGGTCCGGACATGCTCTACCGCGGCCAACCCGACGCAACGTTCAAACTGGTGTTCAACGCGATCCTCGGCGGGCCGGCACGCGCCGAGTGATGCGACTGGCGGTCATCGCCCGGGTCGTGGTGCCAGCCACCCAGGGCCCGATGGCCGACGCCCGCGACCAGCTCTGACCTTGTGGTTAGCGGTCTCGGTAGCCGGGATTTGGTTCCGTCGGCACCGGTGCACTCGTGGCTCGGCGCCACTCCTTCATGCGCGCCAGGAGTCGCTCGGTGACCGGGCGTCGGTCCGCGGCCAGGTTCGTGGTCTCGTTGGGGTCCTTGGCCAGGTCGTAGAGTTCGAGGCGTCCCTCCTCGAAGAACTCGAGGAGCTTCCAGTTGTCCGAGCGAATCACGCCGACCGGCGTTGTCCGCCAGGTGCCGCGGCGTCGGTTGCCTTCGAGGTAGGCCGGGAAGTGCCAGAACAGATCACGGCGGGCGACCTCGCCGCCTTTCAGGATCGGTAGGAGACTCACGCCGTCGAGCAGTTTGTCCTCGGGCTTCGCGATGCCACCGATCTCCAAAAACGTCGGGAAGAAGTCGATGCCGATGACGGGCTGCGCGGTTGTCGATCCGGGCTGCACGTGCCCAGGCCAGCGCACGATCATCGGAACGCGAACACCACCCTCGTAGAGCATGCCCTTGGCGCCGCGTAGTGGTTCGTGCGAGGTGACGCGACCGTGCCCACCGTTGTCCGAGAAGAACACGAGGACGGTGTTGTCGGCCAGTTGCAACCGATCGAGCTTCTGCACGACGCGTCCGACGCTCTCGTCGAGGCTCTCGATCATGGCCGCGTACTTCGGGTTCTTGTGCCCGCCATCGGGCTTCTTGCCGCGGTACTTGCCGACCTTGCCCGGCTTCGGCTCGATCGGTGTGTGCACGGCGTAGTGCGACAGGTAGAGGAAGAACGGGCCGCCGCGGTTGTCATCGATGAACTTCAGTGCTTCGTCGGTCAGCCTATCCGTCAGGTACTCGTCCTTGGGTCCGTCCGGCAGGTCCCGGTTGCGGTACGGGCTGTAGTAGCCACCCCGGCCCGGGGCACCGCGCTTGTTGCCACCGACATTGACGTGGAAGCCCTGCGCCTTCGGGTCCTTGCCCAGGTGCCACTTGCCGAAGTGGCCACACTTGTAGCTGTTGGCGCTGAGCAACTCGGGCAGCGTCAGGATCTCGTCGCGCAGCGTCGTCACGTTCTCGATCGGCACGAGCTTGCGGTTCTCGCGCTTGCCGCGCGCCGCGTTGCCGACGGTGTAGATTCCGTGTCGCGGACCGTATTGGCCGGACATCAAGCAGGCACGCGTCGGCGCACAATTGGGCGCATTCGCGTAGGCCTGGGTGAAGACCATGCCCTGCTTGGCCAGTTGATCGAGGTGCGGCGTCTCGTAGTAGCGGCTGCCCGTGAAACTCGTGTCACGGCAACCGAGGTCGTCCGCCAGCACGAACACGAAGTTTGGCGGCCGCTTCGTCGCGACCGTGTCAGCAGTATCGTTCTTCTGCGCGGCAGCCACTCCACCGAGCAAGACCGAGATCAGGAAGGCGGCACGCGTCATGACACGGAGGCTACCATGCTGCCCATGTCCTCGCGATCGGGGCGCGTCGACGCCCACCAACACTTCTGGCGCTACGACCCGGCCGAGTATCCGTGGATCGATGCCCGCATGGCCGTGATCGCGCACGACTTTCTGCCAGGCGACCTCGAGCCTCTCCTGGCGGACAACGGCATCGACCGATGTGTCGCCGTGCAGGCGCGTCAGAGCCTGGAGGAGACACGCTTCCTGCTCGACCTGGCGGCCAACCACGACTTCATCGCTGGCGTCGTCGGCTGGGTCGACCTGTGCGCCGACGACGCGGAGACCGCAGTGCACGAACTAAGGGGCGAATCGAAACTCGTCGGCCTACGCCATGTGCTGCAGGACGAACCCGATGACGCCTTCTGCCTGCGCGGCGACTTCCGGCATGGCGTCGCACTCCTTGCCGACGCTGGACTTACCTACGACATCCTCATCCACCCACGGCATGTCGTCAACGCAACGAAGCTCGTCGACGAGTTTCGCGAACAGTCGTTCGTACTCGACCATTTGGCCAAGCCGTACATCCGCGACGGGATACTCGACGTCTGGGTCAAGCAGTTGAAGGACCTCGCGATCCTGCCGAACGTGCACGTGAAGCTGTCTGGTCTCGTCACCGAAGCCTCTTGGGGCGACTGGAAGCAGGACGACTTCGTCCCCTACCTCGATGCCGCCTTAGATGCCTTCGGCGAGGACCGCATCATGTTCGGCTCGGACTGGCCGGTATGCACACTCGCGGCGTCGTACGAAGCAGTCGTTGACATCGTGACCGACTGGGCCGAACGCGCGCTCTCCGACAGCGCGAGAGCCAAGCTGTTCAGCAACAACGCCGTCCGCTTCTACGGCCTGTCGTGATGCACTAGCACCCCGGTGTATGGTGGCGCGCCGCTCATGGCTCGGACCTACTTCCTCACTGGCGCGCTCGGCTGCATCGGCGCGTGGGTCATCAAGACGCTCGTCGAGCGCGGTGACCGCGCCGTCGCGTTCGACGCGTCCGACGACGACCGACGCGTCCGCGACCTCGTCGAGCCGGACGCACTCGCTGGCTACTCGCTCATCCGGGGTGACCTCACTGATCGCGCCGCGGTGACCCAAGCACTGCGAGCCTCGGCGGCACAGAGTGTGATCCACCTGGCGGCGTTGCAGGTGCCGTTCTGCAAGGCTGATCCTGCCAAGGGCGCTGCCGTCAACGTGCTCGGCACGGTGCACGTGTTTGAATCCGTGAAAGCCGTCGGGCTGAGGCAGGTCGTTTACGCCAGCTCCGCGGCGGTCTACGGCCCCGGTGCCGAGGTGCCCGACGAGACCGCACTGTGCGAGCCAACCACGCACTACGGGGTGTACAAACGCGCCAACGAAGGCACTGCGGGCATCTATGCACAGGACGACGGCATCGCGAGCGTCGGCCTGCGACCGCTGACGGTCTATGGCGTCGGCCGCGATCAGGGGCTGACGAGCGGGCCGACCACCGCAATGAAGGCCGCCGTGCTCGGCGATCCGTATCGGATCGGGTTCTCCGGAGCGACGGACTTTCTGTTTGCCGGGGACGCGGCCGCGGCCTTCGTGCTCGCGGCTGACATCCCCGCAGAGGGCGCCCGAGTCTTCAACCTGCACGGCGACACCGCGGAAGTCTTGGACGTGATCGACATGATCGATTCGCTGACCGACGACGCCAGGTCGGGCCGCATCACCGCCGAGGGACCCGAGATCCCGATCCCGCCGATGCTCGATGGTGCCGCGGTTCGCCTGGCGTTGCCTGGCCTCCCCGCGACACCGCTCGCGGAGGGCATCGGCGCAACCATGCAGCGCTTCCGCGAGCTCAAGAGCAAGGGCCGGCTGGACACGCGCGACCTCCCGAGCGAGAGTCCGACCCCATGAAGATGGTCTCGTATCAGGATCGCCAGGAGAAGCAGCTGGGCATCGGTTGCCTGGTCGACGACCAGACGATCGCCAGCTTCACTACGGCAAGCGATCCGCAGCGGCCGGGCGACTGGTTCGACCTCGATCCGGCCACCGGATGCCACGATCGGGCACTGGAACTCCATGGCGACCCGAGCACGCCGAAGCTCGACCTGGACCGCGTCGAGCTTCTCTGCCCGATCGCGCCACGACCGAGCAAGGTGATCTGCATCGGCCTCAACTACAAGGACCATGCCGAGGAGAGCGGTATGGACCTGCCGGAACGGCCGCTGCTGTTCTCCAAGTTTCCCTCGTCGATCGCGGGGCCCGGCTCCGACGTGCGCGTCCCCAAGGGCTGTCAGGAACTCGACTACGAAGCCGAGTTCGGCGTCGTAGTCGGGCGCCGGGCCAGCCGTGTCGCGGTCGCGGATGCGATGGACCACGTGCTCGGCTACACCTGCTGCAACGACATCAGCGCGCGCGACTTCCAGTTCGCGGATGGTCAATGGCAACGCGGCAAGTCTTGCGACACCTTCGCGCCGATCGGCCCTTGGATCGTCACGAAGGACGAGATCGACGACCCGCACAGCTTGCGCATCGCGTTCCGGCTCAACGGCGAGACACTGCAGGACTCGAGCACCGACCAGATGATCTTCGGCGTGCCCGAGCTGCTGTCCTACATCTCCCAGACCATCACCCTCGAACCCGGCGACGTGATCTCGACCGGAACACCGCCAGGCGTCGGATTTTCGCGCAACCCACCCATCTACCTCAAGGACGGTGACGCAATGGAAGTCGACATCGATGGGATCGGCGTGCTCCACAACACGGTGCGTGCCTAGACATGGCGAAGACCGCACAAATCGGAAGGATCGCGATCGGGGCCGGTGCACCGCTCGCGTTGATCGCCGGCCCGTGTGTGCTCGAATCGCGCGACCACGCACTACGCCACGCCAACGCGCTCGCGGACGTATGTAGAAAGCTCGACATTCCGTATGTCTTCAAGTGCTCGTTCGACAAGGCAAACCGCACGTCGATGCACTCCTATCGCGGGCCGGGCATCGACGACGGCTTGCAGTGGCTCGCCGACATCAAGCAGCAGGTTGGCGTGCCGGTGCTGACCGACGTGCACGACACCTCGCAGTGCCGAGTCGCTGGAGAAGTCGTCGATGTGCTGCAAATTCCTGCGTTTTTGTGCCGACAAACGGACTTGCTGGTCGCGGCTGCGCAGACCGGTCGCTCGGTGAACATCAAGAAAGGTCAGTTCGTCGCCCCGGAGCAGATGCAGCACGCGGTGACGAAGGTCCGCGAGTCCGGCAACGACAACGTCGCCCTCACCGAGCGCGGCACCACGTTTGGCCACGGCGCGCTCGTCGTCGATTTCACTGGCATCCCGGCGATGCAGGGGTTCGCGCCCGTGCTGTTCGACGCCACGCACTCGGTGCAGCGGCCGAGCGGTGGCGCGACAACCGGCGGCGACCGCAGCCTGGTCGCACCTCTGGCGCGGGCCGCGGTTGCGTTCGGCGTGGATGGCCTCTTCATGGAGGTACACGAGGATCCGGACAACGCGCCGTCGGACGGCCCTAACATGCTACCCCTCGCGGAAATCCGCCCGTTGCTCGAGTCACTGCTGCGGATATCTGAGAAGTCTTGAACTACGCCTTCGCCCGCCTCATGAAAGGGGAGCCTCATCGAGAGGCGAGTAGAAGGTCCCCGGCCCCTTCCAGCGACGGAGTTGATGCGTCACGCGGCACTCATAATCCCGGGCCTCTTACCATGCGCACTGCTGGTCGCCTGTAGCGCAATCGAGGGCGAACCGCCCCAAGCGGACGTGCGCATGCCTGCGGGCTGGACGGCAGCCAGCGCGGTGCGCGGACCGGTCGTCGCGCGTTGGTGGACCCACTTCGGCGACGCGACCCTCAACGGGCTCGTCCAGGAAGCCATCGCCAACAACCGCGGGCTGCGCGCCACGGCTGAGCGCGTCGCGATGGCGGCAGCGCAGGCCCGCGTCGCCGGCGCCGAACGCTGGCCGAGCGTGGGCAGCGGGTTCAAGACACAGCGGCAGAGGCAGGTCTTCGTTGGCTTCCCGATTCCCGGCGTCGGCGGGGCGCCCGCGAGCAACACCTTCTCGAGTTTCGGCCTGTCGCTCGACGTGTCGTGGGAACTCGACCTCTGGGGACGGCTGCGCACCAAGCAGGCAGCCGCAGCACACGACGCCGACGCGGCCATGGACGACGGCGCCGCCGCCGCGTTGTCGCTCGCGGGTCAGGTGTGCAAGGTCTGGTTCGCGCTGGCGGAGGCACGCGCGCAGCTCGCACTCGCCGAGCGAACCGTGACCAACTTCGAGCGCACACTGACAACTGTCGAAGGTCGCGTCCGCGCTGGCACACGACCAGCCATCGACATTCACCTGTCGCGCGCACAGTTGGCTTCCGCGCGGGTCGATCGCGAGCTTCGAGCCGACCTCCACGACCGTGCCCGACGCCAACTCGAGCTTCTGCTCGGCCGCTATCCGCAGGGCGCCATCACCGGCGCGGACTTGCCACGACTCGCGAGCGCGCCGCCGGCCGGGCTGCCTGCCGAGATCCTGGGCCGGCGACCCGACCTGCGCGCACTGGAGAAGCGCATGCTCGCCGCACACGCCCGCGTTGGCGAGGCACGCGCCAATCTCTACCCGCGCATCGCATTGACCGGAAGCGCTGGCACTGTCGGCGGCGGGCTCGCCGATCTGCTTGACGGTGACTTCCAGGTGTGGAGCCTTTTCGGCAACCTTGTGCAACCGGTCTTCCAAGGTGGCCGACTGCATGCGGCGATTGAGGGCCGAGAAGCCTCGCGCCGTGAAGACCTGGCGCTGTTCGTGGAGGGTGTCCTGCGCGCGTTCGGCGAGGTCGAGGGGGCGCTCGCTGCCAGCGACTTCCTCGCCAAACAGCGCGCCGCCATCGATGAGCTCGTTACCGAATCCGAGGCGGCACGCGGTGTATCCGTCGAGCGCTATCGCGGCGGCCGCGGTAGCTTGCTCGAAGTGCTCGATGCCGAACGTTCCAACGTATCCGCGCAGAGCCGCGGCCTCGCGGTGCGCCGGCAAGAACTCGAGAACCGTGTCGATCTGCATCTCGCACTCGGCGGCTCGTTTGCCGAACCTCAGCCGGATTCGGTGCCGGATATGAACCCAGACAACGAGGAGGGAAGCAAGAGGTGAGCCCGCATCCGCTGTCCGTCCGCGTCGCCCGCGTCGCTCTGCCAGTCGTTGTGCTTGCGCTCGGCGGGCTTGCCGCCAGCTGGTTGGTCGATCGAAGCACCGTCCCGAAGGAACGCCCGCGTCAAGCGCCGATGCGCCTAGTTCGCGTGCACACGGCGCGCAAACAGCCCTCCACCTTGACCGTGACCACCGACGGCACCGTGCGTCCCAAGACGGTGTCGACTCTGGTCGCCCGCGTCAGCGGCGAGATCGTGCACGTGGCAAGCTCGATCGCGAACGGAGGCTTCTTCGACAAGAACGACCTGCTGTTCGAAATCGATCGGCGCGACTACGACATCGAGGTCGTGCGCGCACGGGCTGTCGTGGCCCGCGCCGAGCGGGCTCTGGCAACCGAGAAGCAGGAAGCGCGCTTGGCGATCGCCGAGTGGAAGCGCGTCATGAAGGACGTCGTGCCGGACCCGCTCGCCGCCCACAAGCCACAGCTCGACGAGGCTCTCGCCAACCGAGCCGCGGCCAACGCCGAACTGGCGAAGGCGGAGCTGGATCTATCGCGCACACAAGTGCTAGCGCCGTATGCCGGACGCGTGAGTAAGAAGCTCGCAGATCTCGGGCAGGCGGTCGTCCAGGGTACGCCGCTCACCTTGATCCACGACACCGACTCGGCCGAAGTCCGCTTGCCCATCGCCGATGCGCAGTTGGCGTTTCTCGACTTGCCCGACCGCCTCGGTCACGCGACCGCCCGCGACCTCGCGCCACGTGCGCAACTCTCCGCTCGCTTCGCCGGCAAGGACATCGAGTGGAAGGGGCGCGTCTCGCGCATAGAGGACGAAGTCGATCCCCGCACGCAAATGGTCCACCTGATCATCGACGTCCTCGATCCGTACGCCCGACAAAGCGATACGCCACGGCCGCCACTACCCTTCGGCCTTTTCGTCGAGGCGCGCATCCAAGGCCGCCGCATCCCCGGCGTGGTCGAGTTGCCGCGGCGGGCCCTGCGTGGTGCTGGCCACGTTTGGGTCATCGACGAAAGCAACCGCCTGCGTGAGCGCCCCGTCAAGATCCTGCGCACTGAGCGTGATCACGTGTTGATCAGCGCCGGGGTCAGTGATGGCGAGCACGTGTGCATCTCCGCAATCGAGACGTTCATCGACGGGATGTCGGTCCAGATCGCGCCCGAACCACGGTCTCGGTGAATCGTTGCGCTCGCTGATCCAGTGGTTCGCCAGCAACTCCGTGGCAGCCAACCTGCTGATGACGCTCGTGCTCGTGGGCGGCGGGCTGGCGCTGTTCACGATCCGGCCGACCGTCCTCCCCGACATCACGACCGGCATGATCTCGGTCACCGTGGCCTATCCGGGCGCCACTCCGGCCGAGGTCGAAAAGTCCATCTGCGTCCGCGTCGAGGAGCAGATCCAGAGCGTCGACGGAGTCAAGCGGCTCACTTCGACTGCGTTCGAAGGCTTCGGCCAGGTCACGGCGGAGCTGTTCCAGAACGCCAACGTCGGCACCACGCTGCAGAACATCAAGACGCAAGTCGACGCGATCGACACGTTCCCGACCGAAGCTGAACGACCGGTCATCCAGGAAGCACCGTTCCAGTTCGAGGCCGTCACGCTGGCGATCTCCGGCGACGTTGAGGAACGCACACTCGTCCGACTCGGCGAACGCATTCGTGACGACCTCTCCGTTCTGCCAGAGATCACCCGGGTGACCCTGAACGGCGCCCGCCCATGGGAAATCTCGATCGAGGTATCCGAGCACGCGCTGCGCAAACACGGGCTCTCGTTCGCGATGATCGCCAACGCCGTACGCCAGAGCTCGCTCGACCTTCCGGGTGGCTCTGTCAAGACGGCCGACGGCGAGATCCTGCTACGCACGAGCGGCCAGGCCTATGGCGAGAAGGACTTCGCCGACATCGCCCTGCTGTCGCGGCTGGACGGGGCGGTCGTGCGGCTCGGCGACGTCACCACTATTCGCGACGGCTTCGAGGAAACCGAGAGCATCACGCGCTTCGACGGCAAGCCGGCCGTGATCGTGCAGGTGTTCCGGGTAGGTGAGCAAGACTCGCTGCGCATCTCGGCGACAGTCAAAGACTACGTGGGCAAGGCCGCGGCAACCCTGCCCGCCGGAGTCGAGCTGACGACGTGGCGCGACAACACGACCTACCTCGAGGGTCGCCTCGACCTCTTGATCCGCAACGGCCGCCTCGGCCTACTACTCGTGTTCATTTGCCTGGCGCTGTTTCTTCGCCTCGGCATGGCGCTGTGGGTCAGCATTGGCATCCCGATCTCGTTCATGGGCGCGATCTGGCTCATGCCCGGCCTCGACGTGACGATCAACATGATCTCGTTGTTCGGCTTCATCGTCGTGCTCGGGATCGTCGTCGACGACGCGATCGTCGTCGGCGAAAACGTGTATCGGCACTTCCAGCAAGGCAAACCAGCGGACCGAGCCGTCAAAGACGGCACGATCGAGGTGGCGGTCCCCGTCGTGTTCGCCGTCTTGACGACGATCGCGGCGTTCTCGCCCCTGCTCGGACTGCCGGGACGCTACGGACAGTTCTCCCGCAATATCCCGCTGGTCGTCATCGCGTGCCTCGCGTTCTCGCTCGTCGAAGCGCTGCTGATCCTGCCCGCGCACCTCAGGCACTTGCGCCGCGAGCCCAAGGAGCGGCGTGGCATCTCGCGCGCTTGGGCGTCGTTCCAGGGTCTGTTCACCGGGGGCCTCGACTGGTGCATCCAACACATCTACCGCCCGGTCCTCGCCGTCGCAGTTCGATGGCGCTACCTGACGTTGTCGTGCGCCTCTGCGCTGCTGTTGATCTGTGTCGGTCTCGTCGCGGGCGGGCACCTCAAGCTGAGGTTCTTTCCGGCGATGGAAGCGGACAACGTCGCCTGTGACCTGACCCTGCCGCGCGGCACGCCGGTCCCGATCACAGAGCAAGCCATCGAACAACTCGAAGCCGCGGCAGCGAAGCTGAGCGAACAACTCGACCGCGAAACCGACGCAGAACCCGGCAAGAGCATCATCCGCCACGTCATGTCGTCCGTCGGTACCCAGCCGTTCCGAGAACTGCAACGGCGTCAGTCAGGCGACCTCAAGACGCGGCGGGTGAGCTCGCACATCGGCGAGGTCACCCTCGAGCTAGCGCCGTCGGAAGAACGCTCGATCTCCAGCGGCCGGATCGCCGAGCGCTGGCGGGAGCTCTGTGGGCCGATCGCGGATACCGTCGAGGCGAGCTATACGGCATCGCTGGTCGGAACCGACGGCATCGAACTGCAGTTCACGGCGCCGGAGCTCTCGACGTTGCGGGCTGCCGTCACCGCTCTTCGCGCCGAACTGGCTTCCATCCAAGGCGTGACCGACATCGCCGACTCGTTCCGCCGCGGCAAGGAAGAGATCCGCCTGCGCCTGACCGATACCGGCGAATCACTCGGTCTGCGTACGGTCGATCTGGCGCGGCAAGTGCGGCAGGCGTTCTACGGCGAGGAGGCGCAACGATTGCAGCGCGGCCGTGACGATGTGCCCGTCATGGTGCGCTACCCGCGCGCGGACCGGGCGCGCGTCGCGTCGTTGGAGGAGATGCGAGTGCGCACGGCGGACGGCGCGGAGATCCCACTCATGAGCGTTGCCGACGTTGACTTCGGGCGTGGCTTCGCCGAAGTGCACCGCTCCGACCGGCAACGCAGCGTGACCGTCACGGCGAGCGTCGGCCCCGGCGCCAACGCGAACGAGATCAAGCGCAGCCTCAAGGAGGGCGTGCTCGCCGATCTCGTAGACCGCCATCCAGGCCTTCGCTGGACCGAGGAAGGGTCTGGCCGCGAGCAGGTGGAACTCCTCGGCGGCATCCTGCGCGCCTTCGCGCTCGCACTGATCGTCATCTACGGGATGCTCGCGGTCGTGTTCCGGTCCTACGTGCAGCCGATGATCATCATGTGCATCATTCCGTTCGGACTGGTCGGCGCGATCGCCGGCCACCTGGTGGCCGGACTCGACTTGTCGTTCATGTCGCTGATCGGTGCCGTTGCACTGACTGGCATCGTCGTCAACGACAGCCTCGTCATGGTTGACTTCGTCAACCGTTCGCGGCGCGAAGGCATGGGCTTGCGACAAGCGGTAGCCGAGTCCGGCGTGGTGCGCTTTCGTCCGATCATGCTGACCTCGTTGACCACGTGCGCCGGCTTGACGCCGATGCTGCTTGAGCACAGCCTGCAAGCTCAGTTCCTCATTCCGACTGCCGTGTCCTTGGCGTTCGGCGTGCTGTTCGCGACCATCGTGACGCTGGTGCTCGTGCCGTGCGGTTACTGGGTGCTCGACGACCTGCGAAGGGTGTTCTCCACGTTGTATGGCCGCGCAGGCAGTCAGCACGACGGCCTGCTGGAGAGTCAGCCAGCCCCCGGAAAGTAAGCGTCCCGACCCTCGACGAGCACATCCACTTGTGACAGATACGGGGCACCGTGTTCGGTCCCAAGCGCTCATCCCCTGGACAATGTCAGGTATGAGAACATTCCTACCCGTGGTCATCACAGTTCTCGCCCTGGTCAGTCAGGGCGCGACCCAGACCGCGCGCTACCGCGACCCGGTCTTCGCCAACGTCGACACCCAGCTGAACATCGCCTACGGATCCGCCGTCAACCGCTACACGAAGCTGGTCGAGACCCTCCGCCTCGACCTCTACACACCGCAGGGTGACACGGCAGCCAAGCGACCGGCGATCATCGTCGTGCACGGCGGCGGGTTCCATGGCGGCGACAAGGGCTCGAGCCAATACCGCCAGTTGTGCGAGGACTTCGCGAAGCGTGGCTGCATTGCAGTCTCGATCAACTACCGGCTGCGGCCAAGAACGCAACCGGTCGCCCGGCAGAACATGATCGACGCAGCCCATGACATGAAGGCCTCGGTGCGTTGGCTGCGCAAGAACACCACCCAGCTGAAGCTCGACGATACTCGCATCGGATGCATTGGCGGCTCGGCCGGAGCCGTCACCTGCTGCGAGGCGGCCTATGTTCCCGGCGAGGGCGGCAGCGGCAACCCGGGCTACTCGTCGGTGGTGCACGCCGTAGTCGACCTGTGGGGCTATCTCTGGGATCTGACCGAGATGACGGCCGGTGAGGCGCCGGTGCAGATCATCCACGGCACCAACGACCAGACGGTCCCCTACGCGAAGGCGACAAACCTCAAGGCCCGCGCCGATTCCGTCGGCGTGCCGGCGGAGCTTCACCCGATCCAGAACGCCAACCACGCCCCCTGGGCCGCCTACTTTGCTCAATATCACGAGCAGCATGCCGTGCCGTTCTTCTACGAACGGCTCGGCCTCGGCAAGCTGTCGGGCCTCGCTGCCCGACCGGGCTTCAAGTCACCCGGCCGACTGACGCTCGACAGCTTCGGCGCGGCCAACGACCAAGTGGTGCTCTTCGTTGCTGCCGGTCGCGTCAGCATTCCGCTGCCGCCCCTTGGAACCTACTGCCTGGACCCACGCACGACCTTCCTGATAGCGCTCGCCCCGCTGGCGCAGACACCCCGACTACCGGCCCGCGCGTTCACCCTCACGGTGCCGGCGGGCATCAAGGGATCGCTCTACTGGCAAGCGCTGCAGGTCGGTGGCGTAAAGCTGCGACTGCTGACCAACTGCGTCACAACACCCTTCTGACAGCGAACCCCTCTGGCGCTAGCCTGTCCGTTTGTCCGCGGTGTCAGACACCGCGGACAAACGGACAGCTGACCTACGGGGGTGGGGGTGACGGCAACACTCGCGGATCGCATCGGCAAGCGCACCTGGGTAATCGTGCCTTCGGCGGCGATCGCACACGAGGTCGAGCACGAACTCCTCGACTCGGGTAGGTCGTTCGCCGGCACCCTGGCCATGACGCCAGCGCAGGCCGTGCGCACGGCGCTCGCCGAGCGCGGCGCGCCGATGCATCGCACGCCGTCCACGGTGACACTGCTCGCATGGCTTCGCGAAGCCATCACCGATACGCGCCATCGGCAGCCACGGTTTCACCGAGACGAGCTCGCCTACCTGGCTGAGTTCGCGACGGCGCGACGGAGTCTGCTGCGATCACTGCTCGACCTGCGCCTCTTTCAGGCCGCCTACGGAATCGAGCTGCCACAACTCGCGGAGCGCGCCGAGCTGCTTCGATCCTTCTTCGACGACCTCAGCGGACGACTACACCAAGCCGGGTTCGACGACCCGGCGCGCCGACTGGCGCGGGCTTCGCGAGCGCTTGAGCAGCCGCACCCCAACGATCCCGACCTCGTCCTCGTGCGCGGGCGCGCCGCTTACGACTCACCGGAGCTGATCGGCATCGCGCGGACGTTGGCCGCACGCGTGCCGTTCGGACTCGACGAGATCGAGGCGACGGCGTCAACTGGCACGAGGCCTTACTCCGTGGTGTCAGCCCAGGGAGCGTTCTCGGAGTTGCTCGAAGCCGTCGCACGCGCTCGCACCTGCATGGAAAAGGGTGCGGCGGCGCACCGCATCGGCATCGTCGTGACGCGCCGTGATCCTTACGAGAGCTTCGCTCCCGGCGTGTTCGCCAGTGAGGATGTGCCGTTCACGGCCGAGGCTACAGCGCGGCTCGCACAGACTCCGATGGCAGTGCTCGTGTCGCAGTTGACGGCGCTGGTCGCGCACGGCGTCACGCGACGGGTCCTGGCAACCGTCTTGACCGCGTCGAGTTTCGACCCGACTTCCATTGCCAGACACGGCCTGAATGCCACGCAGATTGCGACCCTGGACCGCGAGACGCGCAAAGCCCGCTGCCTCGACGGCGCTGACGTGCTCACCTGCCTCGACCAGCTCGTCGAGGCTCGCCCATCGGCAACGACCACTGCCCTGCGTGACGCCGTCGCCCACTTTCTGACGCGCATCGCCGAGACGCGCGCGAAGATCTCCGGCGCCAAGTCGGCCACGCAACAAGCACGTGCCCTCGTAGACTTCATCGTGGCGTTCCTCCGCGATGACGTTGTGGGAGCGCGCGACGACCTGCTGGCCAGGGTCGCCGGCCTCGAGGAACGCGACCGTCTCGGGCTCGGTGCGGTGACGATCGACGACCTTGAACGCGACGTCGGTGACCGGCTACAGGAAGGCACGCTGCCGCCGGTCGGCGCGCACCGTGACGGCGTCAAGTTCGTGCCCCTCGAGCGCAGTCGCGACCTCGTCTTCGATCACGTCTTCGTGCTCGGCATGAACCGCGGTGCGCTACCACGACGACACGCCGAGGATCCGTGGCTCGGCGCCGACGACGTCGAAAAACTGCGACAGCTCGTCGTTCCCGTACGCGCCGCCGTCCCCGACGTCGTTCTCGGCGAACGACCACGACCGAAGCTGCCGGATGAAGCGGAGCAAGTCGATCTCGACGACTTGACGCGGCTCGTCGGCGGCGCAACGACTGCGGTCACGGTCTCGTGGTTGCGCGCCGACGAATCAGGACAGCCCAAGGCCCCGTCGCCATGGCTGCGCATCCTGGCGCGAGAACTCGGCCCGCCAAGCGACGAGCGTATCGCGGCGTCGCCGCGGGAACGCGTGCGCGGCGCGCTCCAGGCCCATCGCACCCTGTCCGAGAGCGACGCGCTGCTGGTGGCCGCGTTCGCCGGCGGCTGCAAGAGTCTCACCTCACTCGCAGGGCGCTTGCTCGACGACGCGACGGCGATCGAACGAGCTGTCACCTGGCAAACCGCGCGCGACTCGTTCGACGGCGGCGACGCGACGCGTCACGCCTTCGACCCGATCCACCTCGGTGCCAATCCGAAGCTCGCCGACACCATCTCTGCCTCTGGACTCGAGTCGTTTGGGAAGTGTCCCCTGCGCTTTTGGTTCGAGCGCGTGCTGGGCGCAACAGCGCTCGAAGACGAGCCCACGCCGGACACGGTATCGCGCCAGGAAATCGGCATCGCAGTCCACGAAGTGCTGCAGCGCGTCTATGAGCAACTGATAGCCGCTAATGCGCTGACCTCCAGTTCGGCGCACGAACAAGCCAGTGCCTTGCTCGACAAGGAACTGCAGCGCACTCGAGCCGCGCTGCTCACACCCCAAGCACGGCGCCTGCGACTGCTCGCGGATCACGTGTTCGCCACGTGGAGCGAAGGGCTCGGCCGCATCGTCGAGCTGGACGTGGCCGAGATCCTGGAACGTGGGCTGCGCCCGGCCGAGCTCGAAGTCGAGGTGTCGCGCGAGCTCGACTTCGACAGCCCAGCAAGCCCGGGCACGCGCCTGACCCTGCGCGCGCGGCTCGACCGCCTCGACCGCGACGACGAAGGGAACACGCGCATCATCGACTACAAGACGGGGTCCTTTGACCCCACCAAAGACCTGGGCAAAGAAGTCCTGCGCGGCGAAAAGCTCCAGCTGGCGATCTACGCGCTGCTCTTGCAGGACGCGGCGACGTTGCCCGAAGCCGAGCTGCGCGGTGTCGCCCCCGACCACCTCGCCAAGGCTCGCGACGCCCTGCCGCGCCGCTCGCTGTCGAGCTCCCTGCAAGAACACCCAGACGGCGTGCGCGAGACCCTCGGAATCCTGGCCACGATCCTGGCCTCGGGAAGCTTTCCGTTCCGGCGCGGTCATCAGTGCAACTTCTGCCGCTTCCGCGCCGCCTGCCCGCGGCACCACGCCCCCACCGCGGCACGCCTTTCCCGGGTCGACGACCTGTCGTTGTTCTGGCGACTCGAGACCAAGACCCTCAAACAGCCATTGCTCGTCGGGGGCAACACATGAGCCACCTGCTCGCCGACCATCGCGATCGCACCACGGCGCTCGAGGACTTCCAGCACAACCTGGTCGTGACCGCCGGCGCCGGCACCGGCAAGACCAGCCTCCTGACCGGACGCGTCCTCACCGCCCTCTTGGGCAAGCAACTCGCACCAGCGAGCGTGCTCGTGACGACCTTCACTGAGAAGGCCGCTGCCGAAATGGCCGAACGCGTCGAGGGTGCGCTGGCCGAGTTGGCCGAGGGCGCCGTCAACGCCGAGAGCGACGCCGGACGCGCGCTCTCCGTGCTACGTGAGAGCTTCGGCCGCGACCAAGACTCCATCGCTCGCGACGCAGCCGCGCTGCTCGACGGAGAGCTTCCGCCAATCGAGACGTTTCACGCATTCTGCCTGCGCACCCTCTGCGAGAACGCCCGCGAGGCGGCGCTGCCACCCGACGCACACATCGCCGAGGATCTCGACACCGACGAGCTGTTCGACGAGTTCTGGCTTTCGCTCGCCGACAGCGAGCTGTCGGGTCACTGCACCCAACCCATCCTCGATGAAGATGCCTGGCATGCACTGCTGTCGGCGCTCGGCATCGATGAGATCAAGAGCGCGCTGCGCTCGTGGTGCCGGCGCCCGCAGCTCGCACTGTATCGCTTCGACACCAGCATCGACGAATCGCTGGATCGTCTGACCAGCGTC
>NYZE01000075.1 GCA_002685965.1 Planctomycetota bacterium
GGGAGCCAGCCAAACCACTTGCGCGCGCGCGAAGAGTGTTCCCAGGTCCATTCGACCGCGTCTTGCGGCACGAGGTTCCGGCCCGAGAAGATCCGGTTGGCAAACTCGTTGGACCCCAGCGTGACACAGATGACACTGGGGTCGTAGCGCGCAACCAGATGCTCGACCATGTCGGCGAGCTTCGGGCTGTCGAGCGCAGGCTTGGCGTACGAGCTTGCAACGATCTTGCGATCGGTGAACACCGCGTCGAGGCCGGCACCGAGTTGCTCTGCGTAGCAAGCTTCGTAGCTGTAAGGATAGCCCGCGGTCAGGCTCGCACCGACGACGAAGATGCGACTCTCGTTTGCGGCGCGCTTGGGCGACAGCCCGAGAATCGTCTTGCTCGGCGCGTCCGGCCGCGCGACGGCCGCCAACTCTTCGGTCGCATCGTGCGGGGGCAGGTTCAGCCCAACCGTGACAACACCGAAACCGAGCACGAGCCCGGCGACGGCTTGCATCGGAAACGCGTGCTCGCTCACCGACCCGCCTTCGCCAGTGCGGCACGGCAGAACTCGAGGTCGATGGCCAAGTCCTTGTCGTGGGACGTACCCTGCAAGACCGGCGCCGCCGCTTCGAGCAGCGGCAACGCTTCGCGGAAGTTCCCGAAGACGAGGTAGAAGCGCGCGACGTTGAGCCACATACGCGCCGGCGCGAGCTTGGCCGACTCGGGCGTCGTCTGCTTGCTCCAATCGCTGACGCCCTTGTCGAAGGCCTTCTCCCAGCCCGCCGGCAGCTTCGGCAAGAGCTTGCCCTGGTGCTCACGGGCCAGCCAACGCGCGAGCTTGCGGTGCCCCACCGCATCAGGGTGCGCGTAGTCGAGGAAGCCGTCAGGGCCGGTCAACCCGTGTTGGTCCTTGAACCCATCGTTGAAGTCGATCAACGTCAGGCCGAGGTCGGTCGCGGCCTGCCGCAGCGTCGCCCGCACCTCGCCCGTTTGGTGCAGCGGCGCCAGGTCGAGGTCGAGAGCGGCGTTGAACTCCTCCACCGCCTCGGCCGCGCGCCCGAGCCGCCGCAGCACCCGCGCGCGTGCGTGGTGCAAGTCGGCGCGGTCGGGCAGCTGGGCCAACCACACATCGATCTCGGCCAGCTCCACCGACGACGGGTCCTTGAACGTGCGCTTGCACAGGGCGTCGGCTTCCTTCGGTCCGGGGCGCACCTCGCTGCACCACGGCGGCGCGCCATCGAGTCCGTGCATCGACAGAGCCAGGCAAAGTTGGGTGCCCTGCGCCTTGCAGTCGCGGTGCAGGCTCGCGATCTGGTCGTAGAGGCGTTGCATCAAGAGCCTCCGATCCCGGTTGCCGATGGGCAACCCAGCGAGCGCCGGTCGACCGGGCATCGCATCGCGCATCAGATCGAGAAAGCCCGCGACGTTGCCAGCCGCACCGCCAGACGAAAGGTCGAGCGCAGCATCGAGGCGATCGAACAGCACGCGCGGCGCCCCGGCCATGGCGGTGGTACGACCGAGCAGATCGTCGGGCAACAACGGCTTGCCACGACAGATCCGGTTGGCGAACTCGTTGGCGCCGATCACGAGGACGATCACGCTCGGATCGCCGTACTCGAGGAGCTTGCGCGCTTGTATGCAGAGCTGCTCGCTGTCGAGACCGGCGGCGCCTTCCGAGCGGATGTGGATGTCGCCGCGACCGGTCGCGGCGCGATAGCCAGCGCCGAGGTAGTAGCCGTAGGAACCCTGGGCCGGCGGCTCGTACGGAAAGGCCGCGGTCTCGGACGCGCCAACGAAGAAGGCGCGGAACTCGTTCTTCTCGCGCGGCTGGTTGAAGATGTTCGATGGGACGACGAGCGAGAAGACGCCTGGCGGTGGCCGAACGATCACGGGCAACCGCGTCAACGGATCTTCCGGCACCGCGTTGGCCACGACCGTCGCGATGGCAAACCCGAGCGCAAGGCCGAGCAGCGGGCGGGTCAGTCGTTCGGTCGCCATCGCAGCTCGCCTAGAACTGGAAGTAGATGAACGGGCTGGCATCGACCGCCATGTAGGCGAGGAAGCCGAAGAAGACAGCCCAGAGGGCGCCCAGAACGAGCGACGGCAAGCCGGCGTAGAGCGCCTGCACGCGCGCCTTCACGGGCACCGGCAAGAAGTGCAGCAGGTAGCCGCACACGAAGGCGAACCAGACCTTGTAGCCGAGGTCGGGCACCGCGAACCACCCTTGGTCGCCGCTGGTGCATAGACGATCCAGAACGTCACCCGCTTCGCCGAAGGTCCGCGAACGGAAGAACACCCACGCCAGGCACACGAGGTGGAACGTCAGCACGATCGCGACCACCTGGCCGAGCTTGCCCGGCAACGTGCCGAAGCCGCGGCGTTGCCACCAGCGGTTGACGCCCAGCATTCCACCGTGGATCGCACCCCACACGACGAAGGTCCACGCTGCACCGTGCCACAACCCGCCGAGCAGCATCACGATCGCCAGGTTGATGTAGGTGCGTGCCGGTCCCTTGCGATTGCCACCGAGCGGGATGTAGAGGTAGTCACGGAGCCAACTCGACAGCGAGATGTGCCACCGACGCCAGAAGTCCTGGATACTCGTCGACTTGTAGGGCGCGTGGAAGTTCTCTGGAATGCGGAAGCCCAAGAGCCGCGCCGAGCCGATGGCGATGTCGCTGTAACCGGCGAAGTCGCCGTAGATCTGCAGGGCGTAGCCCCAGATCCCAAGGAGCACGCCGAGGCCCGCGGTCTGCGACCCGTTGGCGAACACCCCATCGACAAGACCGACGCCGATCACGTCGGCGATGACAACCTTCTTGAACAACCCTTCCATGATGCGGAAGAGGCCAGAGTGCAACGCTTCGCGGTCGAGGCGCGGACGGTTCTCGAGCTGCGGCAGGAAGTCCGACGCTCGCACGATCGGTCCGGCGACGAGTTGAGGGAAGAACGCGACGAAGAGCGCGAACTCGCCGAGGTTCTTCGCTGGCGCGAGCTTGCCCCGGTAGATGTCGATCGTGTAGCTGAGCGTCTGAAAGGTATAGAAGCTGATGCCGACCGGCAGCGCCCACTTCAACAACGGCACGTCGAGCCCGGTCAGCTGGCTGACGTTGTTCGCAAAGAAGTCGTAGTACTTGAACAGGCCGAGCACGCCGAGGTTGCCGGCCAGCGAGCAGAACAGCAGCCGGCGCCGGCGACCGAGGGTCTCGGGATCGTCACGGTCCAGTCGATGGAGCGCGTTGCCGACGAACCAATCGAGCCCGCTCGACCCGAGGATCAGAACCAGGTACTTGAGTCCGACCCACTCGCCGTCCTCCGTCCAGCAGGCGTAGAAGAACCAGGACGCGACCAGCAGCACCAGGAACCGGGCCGGCCGGCGGCGGGCGACCAGCAGCCAGGACACCGCGAACACCGCGATCAGGAACAGGCCGTAAACGGTGCTGTTGAAGTACATGGACCGAAAGCCGCGGACAACGGGGGCGGATCCTAGGCAGGAATGGCCACGAGTTCACTCATCGGCGCACACGCCATCGCAATAGAGTTGGAGGCACCGATTCCGGCAGCCTCGCCGTCCATCCCCAGGACTCCATCGAGGGGAGACCCATGAGACACCTGTTCAGGCTCCTCGAGGCCGCTGTTCGTGGCGACCGCGGCACGCGCCCGGAAGGCCTCCGGCCGAGCCGTGGGGATGATCGGCGACAACGCCATGTTTGCTGCTCCGGGCGGCCTCGAGACATCGCGCCCGCCTGTCACGCCCGCTGGACCGACGCCAACAGCCTGACATACACGGCCAGCACGACCGCCTGGACGAACGAGGGCGGCACGTCGTCGTTGGAAGGACACGTGAAACTCGTGGCCGACATGGCGAAGGCCTACCCGCCGCAGAAGAGGTCGCTGGCAGAAAAAGCCTCGCAGCCTTCGGCAACCGGGGTCGCAAAACTGGGGTGGCTGAGGGGACTTGAACCCCCGGCCTCCTGAGCCACAGTCAGGCGCTCTAACCAACTGAGCTACAGCCACCACGCGGTTTGCGGGGCAGGATCATAGAAGGACGCCTTCCGTGCGCAAGCCAGTCGCGACCTTGACAGCAAGCCTAGCGCGAATAGGATCCTGCGCCTCGCTTGCGCCCCCGTAGCTCAGTTTGGCAGAGCAACGGATTCTTAATCCGTGGGTCCTAGGTTCGATCCCTAGCGGGGGTACCAACTGCCTTGGCGCGCGACTTGCGCTCGTGACCGCACTGCTGCGGCATGCGCCAGATGGTCCAGACCAACTTCCTTCAAGTGAACGACAGACGCAGCCTCCGGGGCGTTCGAGGTCTGGCTGCGCCGCACCGCACACTCGATCGGTAAGCTGGAGCCATGCGCACGCTACTGATCGCCTCACTCCTGCTGTGCGGATTGCTCGACATCGCCGAGCTCACGAACGGCGTCGAGGCCACGCTGGATTACCCGCGCTGATTGGCGGCGCCCTCGTCGCAGCGACGCTGACCGCGGCACTGCTCGCGCTGTGGTTCGGTTCGTTCGAGGGCTTTCTCGCGGGGATCGATCACACCGGGCGGCCCTTCGTCGACTTCGTCGAGCGGTTTCGACCGGCCGGCGCTGCTGTGCTGGAGACGGCGCCCCCGGTGCCCGGCTACTACTACCCCCCTACCTTCGCGCTGGCCATGGCACCGTTCGCGGCGATCCCGGAACGCGTCGCGCTGTGGCTTTGGGGTGGCATCGTACTGGCCGCGCAGTTCGGGCTCGTCGTCGTCCCCGGCATCGTGTTGGCGCAGCGGTCACGCCGCCTGTTCGCAGTGCACGTGGCGCTGTGCTGCGTCGCCGTGCCGCTCCTTCACGACTTCAAATGGGGCCAGGTCAGCGCACTGCTGACGCTGGGTGTTTGGGCGGGCATGTTGCTGCGCGACTCGGGTCGGCTCGTGCTGCCATCGCTGCTCCTCGCCGTGTGTGTCGCGACCAAACCGTACTTTGCCGTCGTCCTGGTCACCGCCTGCCTGCGCCGCGACTGGCAGCTGATCGGCACGACCCTCGCAGCGACACTTTTGTTCGCGATCGGCATTCCATTTACCGCCCTCGGCATCGACGACACGCTCGCCTACTACAACGACATCGCGCGCCAGATTGCCGAGCTGCGACCGCTCCTCGGCAACGACGCGAACAGTCAGTTCTTCGCGCACGTCCTCGGCCGCTGGAACCTGGCCACGCCGGCCTGGCCAGGGCTCCTGGTCTGTGCCGCCAACGTCTGGCTGATCCGGCGCATCCTGCGACAACAGGGGTGGATCGCGACCCTGGAAGCGACGAGCCTCGCTCTCCTGTCGTTGCCGTTCTTCGTCCCGACCTCGTGGCCACACTACTTCGTGTTCCTCCCGGCCGCCCAAGCACTCGCCGTTGCCCGCCTGACCGCGCAACATCGACTCACCGCCTGTTGTGTCGGCGCCTCGATCGCACTCGCCTCGACGCCACTACAACAGGCGCTCGGCCATCACCTGCACGGCACCGCCGGCGCCTTCCTCATGGCCGACCTGGCGCTCCTGGCAGCCTACTGGTCACTTCACCACGCCAGCCGCGTGCCGTCCCCGCCACGCAACTCACCTGACGCCACGTCGAGTCGGGTCAAGAGCCAGGCAGCTACCTGAGCCGATTCGGGAATGCGCAGCGGCCGCTCGACGCCATTTGCGAACAACGTCCAACGCACCCGGCTGCGCAGCAGGAGGACGACACCCTGGTCGACCTTCTCGACGATGCGATCAGCGTCCGCGATCTTGGGCGCCAACACACCAGGGAGAGCCCAGAGCATCTGACACTCGGTGCCCTTGTGCCGGCCGCCAACGCCACGCAGGTCGAAGGCCAACAAAGGCACGAGCTTCTCGCCGAGGTAGCGGCCGCTCGCGTGCGGGTAGTGCGGATCGGGATCGTCGACCGCGAGCTGACGCGGTGTGTCGACCACAAACTCGACGCCCTCCTCGCGCATCCATGCCACAAGCCACCGCCCGCGCAACGCTTCGATGCACGCGCCGTCCGTCGCGCCATCGAGATTGCGCACGGGTCCCGGGTAAAACCAAGCGAGCAGCCCGGCATTGAAGGCGCCGATCATCGCGGCATCGCCGGTGAAGCGGTGCACCTGCTGTGCCGCAAACTTCATCTCGGCCTGCCATGGGAAGCGCCGAAACTCGATACCGAGGTCGGCAGCCATAACGACGATCAGGCCGACGTGGAACAGGGCGACGCGACGGACCATCGGCACGATCGACACGAACAAGCCGGTGCCCAGCCACAGTCCGGCCGCCAACGCCAGCGTCACGACTCCGCACACGGCCACCGGCACGAAGTAGTAGTCGCGCGGATACCAGCGCAGCGGCAAGTGCAGCACGAGCAACAGTACGAAGCCGAACCAAAGACCACCGAGCGGGCGACCAATGCGTTCCAACCAGATCGTCCGAGAAACTCCACGAGTGAAGACCAGCAGCACCGCGCCAAGAAAGGCAGCGGTCAGGTCAGCCGCCCCGAGCAACAAAGCGCCGCCGACGAACATCAACGGCAGCATGCCGCGGCGCCAAGCGAGCGGGCCGAGCAGCCACCAGGCGCCGGCGATGCCGAAGCCAAGACCCGCGACCGCATATGGCCCACCCAGCAGCACCGGTCGCACGAACCACCAGTACTGCCGCGCCACTTGCTCGGCGCTCGGGTTCGTGGCGGCGAAGGCATCATGGAACAGCCACGGCACGGCGAGTCCGCTCGCCGGCAGCGGATGGCCAAAGCACAGCCACTGGCCGAACACGTAAACACCGAACGACACCACGAACGCGAGTTCCTGGGCGCCGAAGGGGCGTCGAGCGCCGCCGATGCACCGGGCCAGCAGACCCCAAGCGACGAAGGCCGCCGGGAATACCAGGAGGTCGGTGCGCACCCACGGCAGGACCGTCGTCCAGACGAAGAGGCCGACCACGCTCGTCCTGCGCTCAAGCTCGAACTCGGTCGCCCGACGCACCCAGATCAGGAGGCAGAACAGCGCCAGCGCGGTTTCCTGCCCGTTGATCGCTTCGAGCACGAGAGTCGGCCGCGACAGGAACAGCGCCGCCAGCCCGACCGCCACCACCCGTGGCGCGAACAAGTCGACGAGCCGCAGCACCAGCAGTCCCGACAAGAAGTGCAGGCCCAGCCCCAGGGCGACGGCCACGGTCGGGATCGCAGCAGCAGGCAGAACCAGCGACGGCAACGCGAGCAGAAGAGTCCACACGAGCTGCACTCCGCCGGCAGCGTGCGCCCCATCGAAGGTGAAGCCGAGGCCATTGGCGAGATTGCGCGCAACGACGAACTGGTAGTAGGCATCGTCGCGGAAGGCGTGGACCTCGGATGCCCCGAAGAACCACGGTAAGACCGCATGAACGGCGAGCTGCACTGCCGCGAGCACCAGTACGGCGACCGCGAGCGGGCTCGGATGCCCTTCGGAAGTTCCCTGTTGGAGGTGCAAGAGTGTGGACGCGAACCTACGTTGGCTCCGATCGGGTGCGAGTTCCGTTTCGGGCAAGCCGTGAACGACCGCCAACCCCCCGCCTACCGGGCATCACGCAAGCCACCACGACTGCTTGCGCGATACGCAGGGAGGGCTTCGCGATGCTGTCTAGTACATGGGTTGAGATTCTCACGCGCAAGCCTTCTGTCACGTCGAGGTAGCCGCAGAACGACCGTTCAAGGTCGTCTCAAGCGGGGCGGAATGCGATGGCCTCCTGACGACGGACAACGCGTCCTCGACCTGCACACTCACGTCAGGTCAGACCGCTCGGACCCAATGGGGCGTGTCTGTGTCGAGACTACATGAGGTGCCCGGCATCGAAATCACACCCGTGCGATCGTTGGCGAACGGACGATCTTTCGCCACAATCGCGAGCACGATACGGATGGACGCGAGAGTGGCGGAACTGGCAGACGCGCAAGATTTAGGATCTTGTGGAGAAATCCATGCGGGTTCGAATCCCGCCTCTCGCACCAGCCAGGCCTTCTGGCCCCGACAACGAGCATCGAACGACGGAGAGGGGACATGACGCACGTCATCGCGGAACCCTGCATCGGCGTGAAGGACTCGGCCTGTGCCGATGTTTGTCCGGTCGACTGCATCCACGGTGGGGATCAGGACCCGCAACTGTTCATTAATCCGACCGAATGCATCGATTGCATTCTGTGCGTCGAGGCGTGCCCGGTCTTTGCGTGCTACGCTGCCGAGGATCTGCCCGAGTATTGGACACACTACCTGGAGACGAACGCCGCCTACTTCGAGGCCGCCAAGCCGGCCTGAGTCCAAGCAGCCCTGACGGGCGCTACGGCCGCCAAGTACGCGTCGCCGGATTTGGCCCTGAGGGCCAAGAGCGCTTGTTTGCCGCCACCGTGGCTATCGTCGGGATCGGTGCGCTCGGCAGTCGCGTCGCCGAAGACCTCGCGCGCGCAGGCGTTGGTCGCTTGCGCCTGATCGACCGCGACTGGGTGGAGCCGTCCAACCTGCATCGACAGCACCTCTTCGATGAGAGCGACGCGGAGAACGAAGAGCCGAAGGCGCTTGCGGCTGCGCACCGACTCGCTGCGATCAACTCCGAGATCGAGCTCGTGCCGGAACTCCGCGACCTGGGTCCGGACAACGCCGACGACCTGCTCAGCGACGCCGACCTCGTCGTGGACGGCACCGACAACTTCCAGACGCGCTATCTGCTCAACGACTTCTGCGTGCGCGAGGGTAAGCCGTGGATCTACGGTGCCTGCGTCTCGACCCAGGCCATGGTGGCGCCGTTCCTGCCCGAGCGCGCGTGTCTGCGCTGCCTCTTCCCGGAACCGCCGCCCGCGTCCGCGGCCCAGACCTGCGAGACCGCCGGCATCCTGCCTCCGGCGGCGGCGATCGTGACCGCGCTGCAGTGCGCCTTAGCCCTGCGCATCCTCGCGACCGACAGCCTCCCTGCTGCCGAGTTGCTGACAGCCGACGTCCTGAGCGGCGAGCTGCGCACGATGCGCCTGCTAGAGGCGCCGAGTGATGCATGCCCCGCATGCCAGCGGCGTGACTTCCCGGCGCTCGCGCTCGGCTCGCAGAGCCGTACCAAGAAGCTCTGCGGCCGCAACGCCGTGCAGCTGTCGGCGCCGGCGGGTGAATGCCTGCCGCTAGAAGCTCTCGCCGCTCGCCTCGTTGACTTTGCCCCGGAGCTATCTAGCTACATGCTGCGCATCACGGTTCCGGAGGCCCGCATCACGGTGTTCCCGGGCGGTCGGGCGATCGTGCAGGGGACCGAAGACGAAGGTCGGGCTCGGGCGCTGTTCGACCGCTACGTCGGCAGCTAGGGAAGCAAGAGCAGGGTGCGCATGTTTGGGAGCCATGTGCCCCGCGGGCGAACACTCCCAGAACAAGGCGCGCGGACGCTGGCCGAGCGGAAGTTCCGCAGAGCTAGCGCAACGCAAACCGGAGCGGTCAGCGGTAAAGAGGGCCCGAAAGATATATGCCGTATTTCTGGCGCACCCCACTAGTGTCCTCCAAGCGACGCATGCTCTACCTCGACCACGCAGCGACCTCATTCCCCAAGCCTCCCGAGGTGTTGGATGCGGTGTCGCGCTGGTATCGCGAGCTCGGCGTGGACGCGGCGCGCGGCACATCAGAGCGCCACGAAGCCGTGCAGCTGGAAGTCGCAGAGTGCCGGCACCAGCTGCACAAGCTCACCGGAATGCGCAACGTTGCCTTCACGTCAGGCACGACGGAAGCGCTGAACCTGTTCCTGCGCGGCTTCCTCGACCGCGGCGACGTTGTTTGGAGCACAGCGCTCGAACACAACGCGGTCGTGCGACCACTGCACGAGTTGAGTCGAAGCCGCGACATAAAGACGCGGTGGTTTCGACCCGACCCCGCTCAGCCCGCTGTCACCTGGGAACAGATCGCGACGGCCCTCAACGACAACGCGCCACCGAGGCTCCTCGTCTACAACCACGCTTCGAACGTGACCGGTGCAATCCAGGACTTTTCTCCGATCGCCTCGGAACTGCGCGCGGCGGGTGCCCGTGTGCTCGTCGACTGCGCGCAGAGCGCGGGATCGCTCGACTTGACCGGCCTCGACGCCGACGCGATCGCCCTGTCGGGGCACAAGGGCCTCTACGGGCCACCGGGCATTGGCGCCCTCTGCATGCGCGAGGACCTAGGTGTCTCGCCGCTCTTGGCGGGCGGCACCGGCAGCGACACGAACACCGACGAGATGCCGGACGACCTTCCCGGACGACTCGAGAGCGGTACGCCGAACACACCCGGCATCTTCGGGCTCAATGCCGGCTTGCGCTTCGTCGCGACGCGCAGCATCGCGGCGATCCACGCGCACGAAAACGAGTGGATCGACCTCCTGCGCGAGCGACTGACAGACCTCGAACGCGCGGGCAAGCTAGCCTTGATCGGCGCGGACCCGGAGCGCGAACACACCGCAGTGCTGAGCGTCGTGATCGAGGGTGTCGATCCCCTCGAAGCGGCGATGGCGCTCGAGCAGCACGGGATCCTCGTGCGCGCCGGCTTCCACTGTGCAGCCTACGTGCACGATGTCCTCGGCACGCAGCGGACCGGGACGGTGCGCATCAGCCCAGGCATGTTCAACGCGATCGAGGAAGTCGACGCAGTCGCGGCAGCGATCGGTGTGACGATCGCCTAGTGATCGGCTCCTAGCGCCAGCTGCGGAACAACGGATACCGCCCGAGCAACTGGTCCAGCACCTCGAAGTACTCGTCCTGGAACTTCTGCACGCCGTTCGGCAGGTAGCCAGCCACGCTGCCCCTGGCAATCGCGTACTTGCTGCCACCGACGAACAGATCACGCACAAGCAGGTTCAACTCGTCCAGCAACGCAGCTTCGAACGAACCCGGACCGGCTTCGAGGCGCATCCAGTCGCCATCCGCGAGCACTCGCCACACGTCCGCACTCGAGAGCTGCTTCTTGGCCAGGAGCCCCAGCGCGTAGCGTTCGCGTTCGCTGAGCGCGCTTGAAGCATTCGGCGGCAGGCGCTTCATGTCACTCGCCAGATAACCGAGCACCGCACGCCAACGGTCACCAGGAACTGTCAGCGCCGCCAGAAGCTTCTCGCGCACGGGGGGCGGGAACGTCACGGAATCGCCCAACAAGACGCGTCGACAGAGCACCCGCAGACCGGGTCGGCCTTCGCCACCGGCCGCCAGCAGAGGAGCCGCCAGTCCGGCGACTTCCTCGGGCTTGGCCAGCCGCACAGCCGCTTCCCACCAGCGTCGCCGCCAGGCTTCCGAACGTGCCCGACTCGGACCGGCCGTGAGGCGCTTGCGCAGGCTGTCGCTGGCGCTTGCGAGGCCCAGGACGAACATCGACGCCTCGAGCTGCGGCAGGTCATCCAACGCCCTCGCCCTGGCCGTACCTCGCTTGCGCGCGAGGGCCAGCGAGACAATCGCCATCGCACGCTCGTCGCCGGACGAACTTTCGATGAGCTGCAGCAGGTCGCTCTCGGGGAACAACTCGGGCCGCACAGCAGCCAGCAACAACCTCGCGCGCCGCTCGAGCGACTCGATACTGCCACGCTGAACGGCAGTCGCGGCGAGCTTGCCGGGCGCAATCGGCAGAGGTTCCTCGGGGTGGCACACGCCGTAGAGCAGGCGCAGCAGCGGAGCGAGTTCGGCATCCGTGGACTTGGCGAAGAACTCCTTCGATTTGATCGGCGCACGCATCGCCAGCAACGCGAGGCGCGCCGCGAGCCGCACGACTGGACGACGCCGACGGTTGCTCGCAACAGCGAGCAGACGACCGGGTGGAAGAGCGACTCCCGATCGCGACGCTGCTACGCACGCAAACACGGCGTCATCCGTCCGCCTTCCATCCAACCGCTTGGACAGGACGCGGCGAGCAGTCGGCCCACCAGCCAGCCCGATCGCGGACACTACGGTGAAGCGAACCCGGTCGTGCGAGGAGCGAGCCTCGGCAAAATCTCGCGCGACGCGAGGACCGCGACGCCAAGCATCGCGCCATGCGCTCTCGCGAATCCCAGCAGCGTCATAGACCGCGTGTAGCTCAACTCGCGGTGCCAACCGGAACAGCGCGTCATCGTCGAAGACCCACGCGCAAAAATCGACGCGCGGCGTTTGCGCTGGTGCAGCCGTAAGCGTGGCACAACCGATAGAGATCAGGTACCGGCACAGACACCACCTCATTAGCACGAGAGCCCTCAACAAAGGGACAACGGAACTGGCATGCCCGAAATGCGCGAC
Source organism: Planctomycetota bacterium (assembly GCA_002685965.1). GTDB lineage: Bacteria > Planctomycetota > UBA1135 > UBA1135. Next base: position 12,211 of record NYZE01000075.1, read on the forward strand.
ATCCTCGAGGACGATGCTGCTCTCAGCTTCGTGCTCAAGGGCAACAAGTCGAGCCAGGATATGGGGGTAGGTCCAGGCCAGGACGACCAGAACGCTACGATCCGCGGTGACCTAGCGCACGTCAACCTGCCCGACATCTTCCAGACCCTGGCGATGACGCAGATGCAAGGCACGCTGCGCGTCAGTGCTGGTTTTGACCCGACCTACGTCCACTTCTGCGGAGGCAAGATTCGGGTTCTGCCACCCGAGGGCCTGCAGATCCGCCGCCTCGGCCACCGACTGCTCGCTTCCGGGCTCATGCAAGGACGCGACATCCGCGCGGCCTTCATCAGACACAAGCGCGAGGGGGCCGGGCTCGGTGAAGTGCTCGCGGAGACCGGCCAGATCGAGGCTGTTCAGTTCGAGGCCATCAGCCTAGCGCTCGAAGAAGACCTCCTGCTCGAGTTGTTCACGCTACGCCACGGTGGATTCGCCTTCTTCAAGGAGTCATATCCGGTCCCCGGGCTAGAGGAGCGCTTCGAGACGTGCGTCGAGTTCGAGACGGAGCAGATCCTGCTCGAGATCGCGCGTCGTTCCGACGAGTGGAACGTCATCCTCGAGACCCTCGGCGATCTCGACGAGGTGTTCATCCAATCGGGGCGGGCCGTCCCGGAGAAGCCCGGCGAAATCCGTGGGGACCTGTACGACCAGATCGACGGCAATCGCACCCTGCGTGACATCGGCGGCGGCATGCTCGACAGCCTGTTCGACGCCTCGAAGGCCGCGCAGAAGCTCTACACCGAAGGTAGCATAGAAAAGGCGCCCACCCGTCACCTGATCGCGTTGGCGCGTACCGCGCTCACGTCGCGACGCCAACGCCCCGGCCTGCACTACCTCAGCCTGGTTCGCAACAACCGAAAGCCATCGCTGGACGAGCGAGCGGAAGTCTCGGATCTGCTCGTCGTGGCCAGCGACCCAAGGGGTGCCGCGGAAGTCCTCGCACTCGGCGCCGAGGAGGTCGAGGATCGCGAACATCGACTCGAGTTGCTGCACAGGGCCAACGACCTCGACAGCCTCAACCGCACCGTGCTCGAACGGCTCGTGGACACCCTGCGCGAACCGATCGCGATCGAGCAATCGACCGAGTTCCACGAAGCGGCGCAGCAGCTGATCGAGATCTACATCGACGCCGCGGACCACAAGGCCGCGCTGCAAATCATCGCCGAGCTCGAAGCCGACCGATCGAACGACCTCGCACTCGTCTCGAGGAAGTCGCGCATTCTCCTCAAGATGGGCCGCAAGGCCGAAGCGTTCGGCGAGCTGGCCGAGCTCGCCAGGACCTTCCGCCTGCAGAAGAGCACGGATCAGCTGATCCGTACACTCGAGCAAATCCTCAAGCTCAACCCGCGCGACGTGAGAGCTCGTAGCGAGCTCAAGTCCCTCTTGGAGGGCGAGGGCGTCAAGCGCCTGCGCACGCTCACGATCGTATTGGTCGTCCTGCTCGCCGGCCGCTTCGCCTGGAGCTGGATGTCGCACCGTTGGGCGGTCAGCAATGGCCAAGCGAGGCTCGAGCAGGCAATCCAGCTGCTCGACGAGGGGAAACCCAACGAGGCGCAGCAAGTGGCGCAGCAAGTGGCGCAACAACTACCCGACACAGCCGTCGCCGGCATGGCCTACGACGTGCTGGGTCGCATCCACACGCGCAAGGCTACGGAGGACCGACTGCGTGACCGCAAACAGGTCGACTCGCTACTGACGGGAATGGGTAGGGCCGTCAGCATGCTCGAAACAAAGCAGTTCGCGCCAGCCATCCTCGAGTACGAAAAGCTACTCGACACCTTTCGAGAGAGCGCCAAGCACAAGAAACGCATCAAGCGTTCGATGAACGCGCGCTTCAGGTCCATCGGGCAGGGGATGCTCGACGACATCGAATGGCTCGAGACGAGCACGCTGCCGAGTGTCGACAACATGAAGGGCCACGAGGAACGGCAAGACTACGCCAAGGAACTCGAAGGCTACTTCGAAGAGAAACAGCTCAGGGCGCTCGAAAAGCTCGCGCTCTTATTCGAACGCGAGCCGCAACTCACCAAGATCGACGCGCTGCCGCCGAAGTTCGTGGAGTCACTGAGCCAGCACATCGCCAGCGGCAAGAATGTGCGTGAGATGCGCACCAAGCTCCGCGTGGTCCTCAAGGATGACGCGAACAAGGTGCGGCTCAACAAGCCATTCCTCGCGGCGATCGAGGCCGAGAAGCAGCACGACTTCGCGACGGCCAAGCGAATGTACGAGGTGCTCGTGAAGGACTTCACGGGCAGCGAGGAGACGCGCAAGACCTTCGAGGCGAAGCTCGAGAAATACACCCGCATTCTCGATGAGCTGGAGTCGCTGAGACGGGCGACAGAGCGCGGCGATTACGCGGAGGTGGCGCAACGACAGCGCATTCTGCAGGGGGTCTACCCGGAGATTCCGTTCAACGAGCTCATCCACCTGCCCCTGCGCATCACCAGCAATCCACCAGGGGCGGCAGTGTTCGACGGTTCAAACCTGGTCGGTAAGACACCGATGGCGCTGCGCTACAAGCCTGACCAAAGACTCGACCTGAAGATCGGACTCAGTGGTTTCGCCGAGGTAGCGATACCCGGGAAGTGGACCAAGGTAGGCAAGTTCCACGAGACGATGGAGATGGTACCGGAGTGGCACACCAAGCTGACCGGCACCTTGGACAAGCCACTCGGCTACAGCGACAAGTCGGACGTCGCCGTCATCACCGATCGCTCGGGCACGATCTGGGGCTTCGAGATTCGCAAGGCTACGGAGGTGTTCAGCGAGCGCTTCCAGGGTCTTTCCGGCGATCTTGGCCAACCCACCATCGTCGGCCAACAGTGTCTGCTGCCGGGACGCGAAGGCAAGCTGCGCGTCTTCGACTGCGACAACGGAAAGCTGGTCTACGAACGCCAGATCGGCGAGCGGCTGTTGTCGCCTGCGGTCGTGACCGGCAAGTGGGCTTGGGTCGCCAACGAGGCCGGCTCGATGTTCCGGATCGACATTCGCAGCGGCCGCACGACGAGCGTCCTACGTCCGGCCGGGCCGCTGAAGGTCGCACCGGTCGCCGACGACGTGGGTCGTCTCTATGCCGTCGATCTGCACGGCACCATCGTCGCCATCGAACGCGATGGCAGCATCAGCTGGAGAGCCCAGTGCAACCACGCCGGCCGAGTGCGCCCCGTGCTCGTCGGTTCGACGCTCTTGATCGCGGCAGAAGATCGACAACTCTGCGCCTACGACATCCACCGTGGCGAGCTCTCGTGGAGCATCGAGCTGGACGGAGTGCTCCGCCAACCGCCCATCGTGGCAGGGCATCGCCTCTACTGCACGAGCGGACGCCTCAACCTGCTCGAGATCGATCTCGACAAGGGGAAGATCATCCGGAACGCGCGACTGCCCGCCCAAGCGACCGGGCCGCTGTCGCTGATCGATGGCATCGTGTTCGCGCCGGTAAAGGGCCAAGGCATTCTGGCGCTACGCGCCGACGACCTGCTGCCCTACTGCTGCCTCGCCAGTAACGCGACCACTGAACTCGCGGTAGCACCAGTCGGACCCGATCACTTCGCCGTGCAGACGACGCAAGGCGACCTCCTGATCTACCGGCGTAGCCGGCTGCGGTACCGCTGATGAGGCACGCCCCACTCCAGCAGCGTCGATCGCCACCGGTCAGAAGACGGCTCCGTAGAGAGCACACCAGTCGACGCTTGCCGCGGTGTGATCTTGCAAGACGGATGCAAGCGCATCGGACCGGTGCGTCTTTTGTGCGAGCGAGCGAATCACGTGACCTTCCCATCCCAACGGGACAACCGAGCCAAGACACCGTTGGTGGTCGATCTACTTGTTCTCGAGACCTCGGTGACTACAGGCTCGACGTTCTGCCCGTTTCAACCAGACCGCTTCGAAGCGGATAAGCTAGACACTGGATTACGCTTAGAAATGACGTCCCGCGTTCTAACTCTGTTGCTTGTCGCCGCGCTAGCATTACCATTTGCATCGTGTCGCAACGACGCAGCGCCGCTACCCAATCCCGGTCCGAGTGATCCCGACGGCCGCGGTGGCGACAAGCTCTTCCGCCCACCGATCGACCACCCGCCGATCGGCCGCACGGGTCCCGACAAGAATGGGAAGGAGCGGAACGACGGCAACCAGGGCAGGGACAAGATCGACAACTTGAAGACCGACAACAAGGGTGGACCGGGTCCGCACTCGCCAGTGCCAGAGCCAGGCACGCTTTTCGTCGTCGGTGCCGGCCTGGCAGGCGTGGCTGTCTACCGCCGCCGCCGACGCGACGCGGTGGAAAGCGAGCACGAAGCTACTCAGTAGCACGCCCGTCCGCATACCCGCTGGGCTACCATCGCTGCCCATGGGTAGCGCCTGTGTCTCGTTGGCCATCCTGCTCGGCCTCACGGCCTGCAGCACTAGGACCTTTGCGCTGCCACCCGCGGAGCTGGATACGCTCCTGCGTGTAGACACGCCCGTCGCCACCCTACTGGCCATCGATCGCATCGAAGACGCCGGCAATCCGGCCGCCGGGCCATGGCTACTGGCCATCCAATGCGATGCGGCACGGCCCTTGGATTTGCGCGCCCGCGCCGCCGCGGCGCTGGTAGGGCTCGGCTATCCCGATGGGCAGAACTTCTGCGTCGCGGTGCTGGCCGGCCAACTGCGCAGCAGCAAAGCGCGCGACCAGGCCCAGCGGTTGCCGATCTCGGAGCGCTGGGCGTTCGCGCGCGAACTGGCGGTGCGCGCCCTGCGCACGCGCCTGTTGCAGGCGAAGCGAGTGCCACCGCCCTACGACGTCAACTACGGCGCGCCGGACTTGCGGACCGCAGCAGCGGCCTTCGAGCGCGAGCTGCGCAGAGCACCACCACTGACCCCAGCGGCGACACGTGGCGAGCTCGCGGCGCGCGTGCCACGAACGCCACCGGCAGGTTTCACCGCGGATGCATGGCAGGATGCGCGAACACGGTGCCTGAACTCGGCCCGCCCATGAACCCCTTCCTCCTCGTGCTGCTCCTGCTCGGCCAGACCGGCAACGCCGAGCTCGCCCGCTTGCACGAGCGCGTGGTCTGCACGAGCGCGTGGTCTATCGGCGCTGAGCGGACCGCTACGGATAGATCTTGTAGAGCATCCGCGGGAACGGGATGCACTCGCGCAGGTGCTCCGCACCGGTCAGCCAGGCAACCGTACGCTCGAGGCCGAGGCCGAAGCCGCCGTGCGGAACCGACCCGAAGCGGCGCAGGTCCAGGTACCAGCGGAAGTCCGCTTCCGACAACTCGTGCTCGCGGACGCGGCCTATCAGGGTTTCGTAATCGTCCTCACGCTGCGAGCCACCAATCATCTCGCCGTAGCCTTCAGGTGCGATCATGTCCACGCAGAGCGCGAGGTCGGAGTTCTCGGGATCGTGCTTCATGTAGAAGGCTTTGATCGCCGCCGGGTAGCGATGGATCATCACCGGACGGTCGAACCGTTCGCCAATCTTGGTCTCATGCGGCGCACCAAAGTCGTCGCCGGACACGAACGTCTCGTCGCCTTCGAGGATCTTCTCGGCCTCGGCATAGCTGACGCGCGGATAGGGCGTCGAGGTCGACGGCTCGAGCTTCGATACGTCGCGCTCGAGCACGTCGAGTTCGGGACGGCACCGCTCCAGGACACGCGTGACGATGTTGGCAACGAAGTCTTCGGCCAGCGCCATGACGTCGTCGAGGTCGTAGTAGGCACACTCCGGCTCGACCATCCAGAACTCGGTCAGATGGCGACGGGTCTTCGACTTCTCGGCACGGAACGTCGGCCCGAACACATAGATCTTGCCGAGCGCCATGGCCGAGGCTTCGCCGTAGAGCTGACCCGACTGCGTCAGGAAGGCCTGGTCTTCGAAGTACTTGACCTGGAACAGCGTCGAAGTTCCCTCGCACGCGTTCGGTGTGAACATTGGCGAGTCCATGCAATAGAAGTCGCGCTGGTAGAAGAAGTCGCGGATCGCGTGGATGGCCTCGTTGCGGATACGCATGGTCGCGGCCTGCTTGCGCGATCGTAGCCACAAGTGGCGGTGCTCCATCAGGAAGGCGGTGCCGTGCTCCTTCTTCGTGATCGGGAACTCCTCGCTCTTGGACACGCACTCGAGGAAGCTCGGCTGGATCTCGACGCCCGATGGTGCCCGCTCGTCAGCGACGCACTTACCGATCACGCGCACGGCAGATTCCTGGGTCAGCTCGCCGGCGGCCTCGAAGACCGCTTCGTCGATCTTGCCCTTGGCGACGACCGCCTGCACGAGCCCGGTGCCGTCGCGGATCTGCAGGAAGTGCAGTTTGCCCTTGCTGCGCTTGTTGTGCAGCCACCCCTGGACGAGGACTTCCTGGTCGACGTGGTCTGGCAGTCGGCGGATGGCGACGGCCCGGAGGCCGCGGTAAGTCTGCTGGGTCATGGCGGGGAGGCTAGCGCGGCACTCGCATCGAGAACATCGGACGATCGGAGTCCTCGCACGACATCATAGGTAGCATGGCGTGATGAACCCGCGCCCCCACGAAGATCTGCATCGCTTCCTCGCCGCTGGGCTCGCGTCGAGACTCGCGGTTAGCTTCAGGGCGTGAGCAAGCGGATCGGAGCACGCGCCACCATCTGGCTGGTGTCGGCAGTGACCATCTTCGTTGCGGCCTGGGCGATCGAGCGCACCGACCGCTCGGAAGCGCGCCCGGCAGACTGGAAAGTGCACTACGCCGCCGATGGCGGCTTTCCGCGCCGGTGCGAACTGCTCGGGCATGACCCTCTGACCATCGCCAAGCCCCCCGAGCGTATCGTCGTAGCCGACGCGGCGATCGCGGACATGCTCAGCAAGCTGGTCGACGCCAATCGCATCGCTGCGGTCTGCGACCAGGCCTTCTCCTGGTCCCAGCTCGCGGTCGACGCCGGCGATTGGGTCAAGCGCCCGCGCTTCAAGAGCTTCGTCGCGGAAGCGGTGCTCGTGCACGAGCCCGACCTCGTCGTGTGCTGCACGTTCAACACACCCGAAACCACCGGCATCCTGCGACGCGCCGGGTTGCCGCTGCTGTGCTTGCATGAGCCGCGCAATCTCGACGACGTGCGCAAGATGATCCGGCTCCTGGCCGCCGTCACCGGCAGTGAAGGGCGCGCCGACGCGGTGCTCGCCGACATCGACGCACGCGTCCTGGCGCTGGCAAGGCAACCCGGGCAGACGCCGAAGACGGCGCTCTTCTACAGCAACCACGGTGCCGGCGGCTTCGCGGCCGCTGGTGACACCCTCTGTGACACAGCGATGCAACTCGCCGGGTTGCGCAACGTCGCCCGCGGCTCCGGCCACGTGCGGCTGGCAATGGAAGAGCTGCTGACCCTCGACCCCGAAGTGCTCGTCATCGGCATAGCGGCTGGCGCAGCAACGTCGGGCACCGAGCACTTCCTCCAGAGCCAGGCGGCACTAAGCGAGCTGCGCGCGCTACGCGACCGGCACATCGTGCGCCTACACCCGGCCCTCTACATGAGCGGCTCCCAGAGCATCGTCGCCGCCGCCGAAGAGATCGCGCGACAAGTGAAACGGTCCGGCAACCGGTGAAATCGCGCGCACCCTTCGCGGTGTCGGTGGCGGCACTGGCCGCCACCCTCGCCGTGCTTTCCGTGCTGCTGCTCTGCTACGGACCGACCACGACCTACACGCTCGGCGACGCCATCCGCGGCGCGCTAGCGCTGGTCGGCGCGACCGATCCCCTGGAAGCCACACCACAGAGAATCCTTGAGCTCCGTGTATGGCGGACGCTGACAGCGGCCGGAGTCGGCGCCTCTTTGGCGCTCGCGGGCGCGCTGCTGCAGGGTTTGTTTCGCAACGGCCTCGCGGCGCCCTCGCTCGTCGGCGTCACCGGCGGCGCGGGCCTCGGCGCAACGCTCGCGATCGTCGTGCTCGGTGGCTACGGCCCGACACTCCTCTTGGCCGGCAATAGCACCTGGATGCCGTATCTACTGACCGCGAGTGCGTTCTGCGGCGCGCTCGTCGCGTGCTTCGCGGTCTTGACGATCGCTACCCGCGACGGAACGGTCTCGGTACCTTCCCTGTTGCTCGCCGGTGTCGCGCTCAACACCTGCGTAGCCGGCGCGCTGGCAACCTTGCAGGCCTTGACCTTCGACCACCACGAGGTGTCACGCGCGATCGTCGCTTGGACGTTCGGCACACTGGAGGACCGGGAACGCTATCACGCGGTCATGGTGAGCATAGGTTTGCTCGTGGCCTGCTCGGCGATCCCCTTCGTTGCGACCGAGTTGGACCTGTTCGAAGGTGGCGAGGACGACGCCGCCTCCGTTGGCGTCGCGACCGGCCGCACCAAGCTGCTCGTGCTCGGCGCCGCGGCGATCACGACCGCATGTGCTGTATCGGTCGCTGGGCAGATTGCCTTCGTCGGCTTGGTGGTCCCCCACCTCGTGCGCCTCGTCGCAGGGCGGTCGCACGTACGATTGCTGTGGCTATCATGCCTGACCGGCGCCGTGTTCCTGCTCGCCACCGACCTCGGACAACTGCTGATCCTCGGCGACCGAAGGCTGCCGCCGGGCGTGCTCATGTCGTTGATCGGCGGGCCGTTCTTCCTCGCGCTGCTCTATTCGCGGCGCCGGAAGGTCGTCGCATGGTGACGCTGACGGCAGAACAGGTGGCATACGGCTACGGGGACGAAGCCGATGTCGTCGACGGTCTCGACCTGACCATCGCACCCGGCCGGATCACGGCGCTGATCGGACCCAACGGCTCCGGCAAGAGCACAGCGGTGCGCCTGCTCGCCGGCCTGCTACGACCACGACGCGGCCGCGTCACGGTCGACGGTGTCGATATGACGGGACTCAACGCACGTGAGCGCGCGAGCCACATCGCCGTCGTGCCACAGTCGTGGCTAGTCGTGCCGCAGGTCACCGTCGAGAGCTTCGTGTTCGGCGGGCGCTACCCACACCTCGGCTTCTGGCGCCGCGTCACAACCCAAGACCGCGCCGCCGTTCAGAGCGCGCTAGAGCGCACCGGCGTCGCGGAATGGCGCGGACGCATGCTCGCCGAGCTATCCGGCGGCGAACGCCAGCGCGTGCGCGTCGCCCGGGCAATCGCGCAAGAAGCCCCTGTGTTGCTCTGCGACGAACCGACGGGCTCGCTCGACCTGGCCCACAAGATCGAACTGCTCGAACAGCTCGCCGAACTTGCCGGCGCCGGTCGGACGGTTCTGTTGGTGACACACGAACTCAACCTGGCGAGCCAGTTCGGCGAGCACCTGGTCGTGCTGGAAAGCGGTCGTGCCGTCGCTTCCGGCAACTCCGACGAGGTGCTGCGGCCGGAGGTCGTGGGCCCGGTGTTCGGCGACCGCATCCACTACGCGCGCTATCCGCGGCCGAACGGTCAGGGACCACCGCTGTTGGCGCCCTGGCGTGGATTATAACCAGGGCCATGATCACCCGTCGCGCTCTGCTCTCGGCTGCTCCAGCGGCCGCCCTTCCCCTGCTGTACGGGCAGGACTCAAAACCACTCACGAAGGCGACCAAGACGAAGTTCGCCGCCAACGTGGAGATGTGGTGGCGCAAGCTGAAGTTCCTCGACCGCATCCGCGCCGCGCACGCCCTCGGCTTCCCCGCGATCGAGTTCTGGCCATGGCGCCGTAAGCCGATCGACGAGATCGCGGCACTCACTGACAAGCTCGGCATGGCCGTGGCCCAGTTCACGGGGTGGGGCTTCTCGCCGGGACTCAACAACCCGAAGAACCACGATCGCTTCGTCAAGCAAGTCGAGGCCGGCTGCCAGGTCGCCAAGCGGCTCAACTGCAAGATGATGACCATCGTCGCGGGCAACGATCAGAAGGGAATGACGCAAGCACAGATGCACGCGCACGTGATCATGGGCTTGAAGCGGGCCGCACCGATCGCCGAACGCCACGACGTCATGCTGATCGTCGAGCCGATGAACATCCGCGTCGACCACAAGGGGCACTGCCTCTACGGCTCGGCGCCCACGATCGCGATCTGTCGCGCGGTCAACTCCTCGCACGTCAAAATCAACTGGGACCTCTACCACATGCAGATCTCGGAAGGCGACCTCTGCGGCCGGCTGCGCGAAGGCAAGGATCAGATCGGTTACATCCAGATCGCCGACCACCCCGGCCGCACCGAACCCGGCACCGGGGAGATCCACTACCCCCGCGTGCTACGCGAAGTGTGGAACCTCGGCTACCGCGGCTACGTCGGCGTCGAGTGCCGCCCGAGCGTCAAGGAAGAGGAAGCAGTGAAGGCGCTCGCCCACGCCGCCCGCTGGTAAGAGTCTACTTGGGGACGAACAGGTCGACCGACGTCGTCGTGAGCCGCACTCCGGAGCGCCCCATGCCCAGGCCTTGGAAGGTCATGTAGGCGCCCTTGAGCCGTGTGTCGTCGGGGATCTTCCAGGGCATGGGTAGCACGCCCGACTGTGCAACGAATCCGATGACAGGAAGCATGACCGTGCTCAGATCGAGGAAGAACAGGCCGAACGGAGTCGGAATCCGGCTCGCGCGGTAGGACACGAAGTGCGCTGCCGGTCCAGGAGCACTCATGATGTGCAGGAGCGTTGTCTTGCCCAGGCCCTCGGGGCCGCTCTTGAAATACTCCGGCCGCGCGGCGCGCACCTTGTGCTGGAACAGACGCTTGTTCGTCTTACTGGCCGGACCGACCACTCGATCGAGGCCGCGCTGATCGTTCAGCAGATAGTGATCGAGCACGCCGGTTGCGACGTCCATGCTGCCCTCGAACACTTCCTTGGCCCAAGGCCGAGTGCTGTTGATCCACGCGACCACGTTCAGGTGATCGCAGTCCTTGTTCAACACGTAGAGCGTCTTGGAGTCGGGGGCCTTGAGCTGATCGAAGAGGACGCTGCCGTGCTTGTCCCAGGGAGAAATCGTGTCGCCCTGGCCGGTGATGATCGCGATCGGTGTGCGCACGAGCGCGGCTTCCTTCTCGACCCACTTGGACCCGAAGCCGATCCACGGCGCAAACACGACAGCAGCCTTGAACCGCCGTGTGGCAGTAAGGACACGTATCGTGTTGCCGCCCCCCATCGAATGGCCGGCAAGCCCCATGCGGTCGGTGTCGAGCTGGCCCTGAAGGAAGGCACCCTTGCGCAGATGCTCGAACTGCAGCGCCGGGATGAGCGCCAGAGCGTCCTTGTACTGGAGGTCCGCGTCGTAGCGCGTCGTCGACTTGAGCACCGTCAGGTAGCCGCGTTCCGCCAAGTGGAAGCCGAGCTCGACGTAGAGGAAGCCCGGCAGCGAGTGGCCGTGCAGGAACACGACCACGGGCCAACCGCCGCTGCGACGCAGGATCGGCGTCTTGTCGCCGGTCGAAACCGCTGGGTAGAAGACCGTGCAGCTGATGCGGGGCGAGCCCTGCCCTGTCGGGTTCTCGAAGAAGAAGTTCTTCCGCCCGACCGGATAGTGCGTCTGCGCATGCGCGGACACCACCACCAGGACCGTAGCGCAAAGGACCGAGAGGAGCGCTTTCATCAGGAGCGGAGACTAGGAGGCCGGGGAATACGGGAAGAGAGCGAGCTGTCGGAAACTCCAGTAGAACCGCAAGGCCAAGGTGGGCCAACCCCTGATTGCCGACTCCCCAGACAGCTGTCCGCCAGCGCCGTCGGGCCACGACAACGGCAAGAAGGCGTGCGGCGACCACGAACGCAGCGCAGGAGCGGACACGCTGAGGCATGACACGAGGCGGGCGGCGAATGCCCCGTGGCAGTGAGGGAAGGCGCGCATCCTGGCACGCTTCTCACGATCCGGCGGGGAAGCACCTATGATTCGCGCGACCCTCAGAGAAGACGCATGGTGAAGACCCAGGGGCCAAACGAGTACGATCGGCTCGACGAGATGATTCAGCGATTGTGTGGCGAGCACGGGCTCCGCCTCGAGGTCAGCGGCTGGACCCGCAAGACCTACGACGTGCTCGTAGAAGGCGGCAGTCGCACCCCCAGAAGCGAGCTCGTCGCCCGGATCGAGAGCTTCGCCACGACGAGCGGCGAGGTGCGGGTCTTCGACGACCGCGGCGCCGCCTTCGCCACTGATGTCGGCGCCGCCCTCGAGAGTGATTTCGGAGTCGCCGAGGCCATCGTGCTGCGAGTGCCGCGCCCGGAATGATCCGTTCTCGCTGTTGGCGCGGCGCGACCCCGCTCACCTTCTTGCTTGCAGCCGGCGTATCAGCCCCGGCACAGGACACCGAGAAGTCGCCGCTCGAGCGCTTCCAAGCCCTCGACCCGGCCGAGCAGTCGGCGATCGTGCGCGGCATCAGCAAGCGCCTCATGCTCGATCCCGACCCCGTCATGCAGCGGATCCTGTCGCTGCAACGCGGCTTCAAGTCCTACCCCCTGGCCAAACCAGCCACCTACCACAAGGCTGCCAAGTGGGCCAAGGGTGTCGCGCCCAAGCGCACCCTCGTCAAGGTCGGCGAAGAACGCCATGCCGTGGTGAGAAGCGCGATCAGAGCAGTACCCTTCGTGCCCGAGCTGAACGTCGCCATTCGTTATGACTGGACCAGCGGAGAGATTCAGCGGCGCGCCGAGCCCCTCAGCGACCTCGAGGTGTTCGAGAATCTCCTGAATGGCTTCGCTCCCGGCAGCGACGAGACGCTCGCGCGCATGCTCGAGATCCTCGACAAGCGACGCAGCCATGCCAAGGTCGCCGCCTGGGCCGCGCATCTCTACGCCGACCTCGACGCCCGCGTCTACGACAACATCACGATCTACGAAGCGTGGTATGCCGGCAAGATCATGGACATCCCGGACGTCGACGCGGTGCCCTTCGCCATCAAGATCATCGGCACGCGCTCCTACCGCTCGCCGATTCCCGCCGGGCGACGCCGCACGCGCCTCTATCAGAAGATCCGCAACCAGGTGTTCGAGTACCGCAAGTACCGGACGCTACGCGAAGCGGCGGCCGCCGCCTTCGTGAGCCCCGATCCGGAACTCGATGCTCCCTACCAGCCCCTGATCCAGCGCTTCCATTGGCTCTACCAGGAGCACGACGAAGACCCCCTCGCCGTGGCCAGCTACCTCGCTGGGCTCGACGATCGGGATGAGTTCCTGCGCTGGACGGACAAGAACGTGCGCCAAAGCCGCAAGGAATACGACAAGCAAAAGCGCCGCCGCGACGCGTTGATTGGCTTGCAGCAGAAGGTGCGCCGCATGGCGCTGCGGGCAGTAGCCGAGTAGTCAGCGCTACTCGTTGGTCGGCGGTGCCAGACACCGTTGGCCAACGCTCACTTCCCGATCAGGCGCAGGAACTCCGACCTGGTCCGCTCATCACTGCGAAACCGCCCGCGGACACACGAGGTCACCGTGGTCGTGTTCTGCTTCTGGGCACCGCGCATCATCATGCAGAGGTGCTCGGCCTCGATGACGACGCCAACACCCTTGGGGCTGAGGCATTCTTCGAGCGCCTCGGCGATCTGGGTCGTCAGGCGTTCCTGCACCTGCAAGCGACGGGCGAACATGTCGACGAGGCGCGCCACCTTGGACAACCCAACGATGTAGTTACCTGGAATGTAGCCGACGTGCGCCTTGCCGAAGAAGGGCAGCATGTGGTGCTCGCACAACGAGTAGACCTCGATGTCCTTGACGACGACCATCTCATCGCACTCGGCCCTGAACACGCCGCGGCCGATCACTTCCCGCGGTTCCTGCCCGTAGCCGCCGGTCAGAAAGCGCAGGCTCTCTTCGACCCGCATCGGCGTCTCGGCCAGCCCCTCGCGTTCGGGATCCTCGCCGATGGCCCTGATCAGCTGTCGGATAGCGTCTTGCATGGGCGCAGGGTAGAACGCTCGGCCCGTTGTTGCACCGCAACACGCGTGGCATCTGTGCAACGCCAGTGGCATGGACTCCACATGACCGCCAAGAAAGCACCGCGACCAGCACCCTTGCGGCCGGCCTTTCCGGGCCAGGTGACGCAAAACGCGACAGTTGGCACTCGGCTTGCTCTTGGCTTGCATCGCCGGCCGGAGGCCTGTCCGAAGACCCCTCCTCCCTCCCTCTCCGGGCATCCGTGCCGGCGACCTTTCCCTTCCCCGATCCCCCCGACCCTCCGGGGTCGCAGGGCAGGACCAGCCGGTCAGAGCACCCGGGGTGTTCCCTCGTTCCGTCGCGTGAACACGAGCTTGCCGTCTTCCCAACGCCGCCGTCGGAAGCCGAGCAAGTGGAAGACCTCTACCGGTTTGGTGCGCGCGATGCGCGGGTCGACGACGAAGGCATCGGGCAGCGTTGGATGCCGGTGCACCCCGGGCAGCAGCAGCAGCAGAGTCCGCGAGAAGCGAATCCGGCGCAGCCATTTGGACAGTGCGAGCCAGAACGGACGCACCCGCCGTCCGATGAAGAAGCCGTCGCTACCCTGCCCTTGATAGAGCGGCAGCAGCAGACGGCCAGTCTCGGGCGCTAGCACGTCTCGGCCATTCCTGCGCGCCACCAGCGTCCCCTTGTGCACCACGTCGAAGCTGCGGTATTCCCGATCGCCGACCATCTCGAACGTATCCTCGAGCACCAGTTTCTCGCGGTGTCGGATCTCGATCACACTCGGAATGCCTGCCGTCGCGTTGCTAAGGCGGCGCCGGTGTAGCTCGATGTCGGGCACCTCGTTCGCCAATAGACAGCCAGCCGCGACCAGTGACAACCAGAGGGCCGACTCGAGGTTCTCGACCGTGCGCACCTCGCCGTGGCGACCACCCTCGACGGCCACGGCAACGTGACCGCGCCTGTAGACCCAATCCAGGAACCCCCCATCGATTGCCTCCTCGAGACCGAGGATGACCGGAATCGGCAGGGCAAACGCGATGCGACGATTACGAATCGTGTCGCCCATACAGGAGAACGGTGCGCCCGCGGCCGAACTCGAGTGCAAGTCGAGCACCAGCACGTCGTCGTGCTTGTCGAGCAGGTCGTCGAGCACCGCGATGAGCTCGCGCTGCTCCTTCTGCTCGAAGGAGTCGCGCTCGGGTTCCTGGGCGCGCAACGACGCGACCGACTCCGCCGCCCACACGCGATTGAGATCCTGATCGAGGTAGCGCCTGCGGCACTCGAGCGCTGCCAGGTTGCCCGCGAGGCCAAGAAAGCGTCCGCGGAAGCTCGGTTCGAGTTCGCGCAGCGCTTCTACAACGCGCAATACGGCCTCGGCACCGCCCGGCTCGTTGCCGTGTATGCCGCCGATGACGACGAACGTCGGACCGGGCCGTACACCGCCCAACGAGCCGAGCACGCGCGGGTAGCGCTTGCCGCGCGAGGTGCGGGTCAGCGTCGGCGTCTTCGTCACTGAACCTCCCGCAACTCACGCTCGAACACCTTTGCCGCCGCTTCCAGGAAGTCGCGCTCACTGACGAGGCCGACCAGCTTCTTGCCGGCGACTACGGGCAAACACCCGACCTTGTGCTCACGCATGAGTCCGATTGCATCGAGCGTCGACGTTTCCGGGCTCACGGTGACGGGGTCCTTCTCCATGATCCCTTCGACGAGCAGCGGTTGTGCCCCCTCCTTGAGCTCCTTACCGACCCAACGCAAGAGTTGCCGGTGCGTGATGAGCCCGACCAGGTGCCCGTCGTCATCCTCGACCGGAACGTGACGCAGGTGCTCCCAGTCCATCATGGCCGCGGCCAGGTCGACCAGGTCGCCGGGTCGCACGGTGAAGAGTTCGGTGACCATGAACTGACCTACCGTGCGAAAGCTCTCGCGCCAATCCGGGTTCTCCTCGAAGGATGCAAGCGTCCACCCGTGCACCGGTTCGCCGCCCTTCTGACGGGTCAGCGCCGCAGCCGTCAGCGTCCGAAAGCGCTCATCCTTGGTCGCTTCGTCACCGAGCGCCTGCAACGACGACAACGCCCACTGGGCGCCGGTTTGGCCCGACTTGACGCGCCCCTCGATGACGCCCAGATAGCGATCGATGTCAGCTGGCGCGATCTTCGCGGTCTCGAGGCCCTCGCGCGCAAGCGGCAGCAGCCGATCGAGGATCAAGCTGCCAGCCGTCACGGTCTCGCCGCCGATCCAAGTAAACTGAGCCTTGAGGCCGTGTCGGGCAGCAGCGAGGAAGTTGCCTTGTGCATCGTCGAACGCCATGTGCTTGGTGACGTCCTCGAACTCCTCGGCAAGGCCGGACAGCAGGCCGAAGAAGAACGCTGCATTCGCAACCTCGTCGACGATCGTCGGGCCGGAAGGAATGACCCGGTTCTCGATGCGAAGGTGAGCCACGCCATCGGCGACGCCGTAGCAGGGCCGATTCCATCGGTAGACCGTGCCGTTGTGCAATCGCAGAGCCGGCAGGCTCGGCGCGACACCACGCTCGACGAGGTCCAACGAGTCCTCATCGACGCCCGTCGCGAGCACGACTCGGAACCGTGAGATGTCCTCCTTGAAGATCTCGACCGCCGACTCCTTGACCCACTCGTCCCCGAAGTGCACGCGTGGCCTACCACCACGTGACATGTGCGTCTCCGAACGCGTATCCACCGACTGCTGGAAGACGCCGATGCGCGACTCCTTCCACAGCCGATGGCCGAGCAGGACCGCCGAGTTGACCGCAACGGCGAGCACGGGCCCTGTTACGGCTTGCGCCAGGTTGTAGAGCCGCACGAATTCGTCTGGGCCAACCTGGAAGGGCACCTGGAAGCTCGTGTTGCAGGCTTCCAGCATGACGTTGTCATGACGCAGGTCGATCTCGTCGAGCCCCTTCATCCGCAAGTGGAAGTCGCCACCGCGCAGTCGACTCATGGCCCGGTTGAGCGCGAAGTAGCGCGGGTTGGGCACCATGTTGTCGAGGCCCAGATCGGACTGGCGCAAAGTCGGAAGCGCGCCGATCAGGATGGCGTCGGCGCCGAACTCGGCGGTGACCGCGCGCACTCGCGCCATGACGCCGTCGAGTTCTTCCTCCATGCGACGCAAGCAGTCGCCACCGAAGCTCTGCGGCAACAGGTTGGCTTCCAGGTTGAATCGCCCCAGCTCGGTCGTGAACGTCGAACTGTCCAGCGCTTCGAGGACGTCCATGACGATGGGCGCTGGCCGGCACGCACGGGTGATCAGGAACATTTCCTGCTCCGCACCGATGCGCCGCACCCCCGATTCGATCATCCCGCACGCGAGCATCCGCTCCAGTGCCCGGACATCGTCCAGAAGCCGTCGCATGAAGACCTGATGCAGCTCTTCATCCTGCTGCTCGGTGCCGTATTGCTGTCCCACGCCCCCAAGATAGCGGAGAGCAAAGCCCGTGCCCTAGCGTGCGCTCGCTTTGCCTCGAGCACGGCCACGACGAGGACCACGACCCCGGAGTCGCCGTCAGCCGAACAACTCGATGCCCTCCCTGGCAATCGCGAAGAACGTGCACCTGGACCCGCCATCGGGGCAGCGCGGGTGGTGGGCCGTGCCGCCCTCGTAGCGGACGAAGCGGCCGGCTTCGTAGCGGCCCAGCTCGTCCTCGTAGGCACCCTCGAGGACGAGCAACTCCTCGCTACCACGGTGGCGGTGCGCCGGATACCTGGACCCTGGCTCCATGCGGATCAGGACCGCGGCGTAGCCGGTATCCCGATTCGATTCCAGGAAGGAGATCCCGACCCCGGGGTAGCGGGTCGCCTTCCAGTGGACTGCGTCGAGGTCGATCATGGCCCTACTCTGGACGGCGGCGACCGCCCTCGCCACCCGCGGTGGCCTTGAAACCACCTGGGCCGACTCCCATACTCGTCGGGCGGAATTACGGGCGCCCATCTTGGGGAGGGCTGTCCGACCCACCTCGCGGCCGCCCTCACGCCCCATCCCCTTACCGCTCTTCCGGATCCCGATGACCGAAACGACTGCATTGCAAGCTTCAGTCGCTCACAACGCCATCGACCTCCTGCAAGGCTGTGCCACCGACCCAGACCGGCTAACGCTGGTGCGCCGGGCCGTGTTTGGCGACAAGGCCGAGTTCGATGCGCTGCGTTCATGGCTGACCACCCGTCCAGCAAGCGAGATCCTGACCGGCCTCGGCCACTGGGCGATCGGCGCCTTCAAGAAGGCGGAGCCCATCCTGCGTCAGCACCCGCACGAGCCGCAGGTGCGGGCGTTGCTCGGCTCGACTCTGATCTCACTCGGTCGCCCGCAGGAAGCGCTGGAGCTCTTGGCGACGCCAGCCTCGATGGAAGAGGCAGGCGTGCGCGTGCAGGCCCTTGTACGACGTGCCGCCGGCGGTGACAGGGAAGCGACCCAGATCCTGGAGGGCATCGTCACTTCGCCGGGCATCCTCGACGGGGGACCGTGGATCGACTTCGTCCGTGGTTGGCTGGCCGAACGCGCCCTGCAGACCGAGGAGGCCATCCGCCACTACCTCGCCTGCCACGAGAAGGACGCCGATCACCCGGACTGCACCTTCCACCTGGCGCGTTTGCTCGAACTCAAGGGCGACGATGATTACGCGCTCGAACTCTACGAGGGCTACCTGACGCGGATGCCGGCCAACCCGGCGCTGCTGATCAACCTCGGCATCCTGCACGAGGACATGGGAGAGTGGAGCCGGGCCGAAGCGTGCTTCCGGGCCGTCCTCGGACTCGACCCGACGCATGCGCGAGCGCAGCTCTTCCTCGCCGATGTCGAGGCGTCCAAGCACATGCACTACGACGAGGACCTGGAGCGTCGCGAGGACAAGCGCAACGCAGTCCTGCGCACCCCCGTCACCGACTTCGAGCTCTCGGTTCGTAGCCGCAACTGCCTCGCCAAGATGGGCATTCGCACGCTCGGCGACCTGGTGCGCAAGACCGAGGCGGAGCTCCTGTCCTACAAGAACTTCGGCGAGACTTCGCTGATGGAGATCCAGCAGATCCTGCACAGCAAGTCGCTGCGACTCGGCATGGATCAGGACGAGCTGCGTGCCGGTTCGTTCGGCACGACGCGGCCAGCGACGAGCGATCTCACCGATCCTCGCAACCGACCAATCTCCGAGCTCGAGTTGTCGGTGCGTAGCCGCCGCGTGATCGAGGTCTTCAAGGTCCGCACGATCGGCGACCTCTGTTCCAAGAGCGAGGCAGAGCTGATGGCGTGTCCGAACTTCGGCCAGACCTCACTCAACGAGATCAAGACCAAGCTCGACGAGCTCGGGCTGGCACTGAAGGGCTGAGCGCCTGTTCGACTACCTCGAAGGCGCGTTGGCTCATCGTGCGCCGACGCGTGTAGTGATCGACTGCAACGGCGTCGGCTACCAGTGCCAGGCGCCGCTCGGCACGGCCGAACGCCTGCAGCAGCGGGGCGACCATGTGCGCCTCTTCGTGCTGGTCGTGCAGCAAGAAGAGCTGCCTCGCTTGCTCGGCTTCGCCACGCCGGAGGAGCGCGACCTGTGTCGGCTCTTGCTCAAGATCGGTGGCATCGGCCCCTCCCTCGCCTTGGCCCTCTTGTCGGCCGACTCCCCGGAACGCTTGCTGCACGCGATCGAGGCCCAGGACCTCA
>NYZE01000076.1 GCA_002685965.1 Planctomycetota bacterium
CCGTACTCGAATGCTGGGGAGCCGTGCGGAGCGGAGCCATGCGTAGCTCAAGCGCAGCACGGCGGTGCGGGGGCGAGACCACGTCAGAGCCCGATGCGCGACTCGACACCGTTCGACAGCTCGCCGATGCCGAGCAAGGCGCCGCCGCTCTTGATGACGAAGCTCTGGCCGGTCAGGAGGAAGCCGACCAGGCTGCGGTCGTTCGGGACTGGCAGGCTAGCGTTCCAGTCACCGGAGCCTCTGGTTGTTCCGGCGGGTAGCGCGAGGAGCCCGGTCAGTGCCGGTTGCAGCTTGCAGGCTCCGAGCGAGACCGCAGCTGCCCTTCCCGCGTTGAGCAGGATGATGGTGGGTGCGCTCGCTGGCGCGGCGCGCGATGCCCACAGCCACGATTGGGCGATGACCGGCTCGCTCACGACGAGCTTGGGCGGGCCCTTGCCGCAGCCGGTGCCGACGCCGCGCGTGCCTGCCGTGTCGATCGTGTCGACGGTGTAGCCCCCACGCCCGTGGGTGCCGACGACGAGTGTGTCGTCGTCCTTCCACAAGAGCTCCTCGACGGGCGAGGTGCGCATCGCCTTGAGCGAGCTCCGCCACCTGCGACCATCGTTGGTCGACCAGAGCAGGCCGAGGTCGGTCCCGACGAAGACGAGCCCGGGGATCTTGCGGTGCAGGGCGATCGAGGTGATCGGAGCGCTCGGCAACGCAGTCGAGCCGCTACCAGTGATCTCCAGCCACGTCGTACCGCCGTCGAGAGTGCGCCAGAGGTTGTCGGAGTGGTAACCCATGAAGCCGACGTAGACACGGTCGGCGTCGTGCTCGTCGATGGCGATGCGTCCGACCCAACGTGATGGCATCGCGGCGGTGTCGACGCGCTTCCATGTCGGCGACGCTGCTAGCGCGTTGCGCGTCATCCAGACCTGGCCGTGGTTGTGGCCGACCCAGGCGACGTTGCTGTTGCTCTTGGCGACAGTGATCGCGCAGATGTTGCACGGAGGGTCGATCGCGAAGTGCGCGTTGCCGCCGTCAGCGAGTGGGCACGACAACGGACGCTTGACCTCGGTCCAGGTCGGTTGCGTCGGCGTTCGGACATCGTTGGTGCGCCAGAGGCTCGCACCTCCGAAATACATGCGCTTTGCATCGCTCGGATCGAGCACGAACGGCGGCATGAAGTTCGAGCCCTGGTCTCGAATGTTCGAGGAGGTGGCAATGGAGCTGAAGTTCGAGCCGCCGTTGCTGCTGCGATAGAGCCGAATCCAGTAGATCTCGGCATACATGTAGCGGGAGTCGGTCGGGTCGGCGGCGCAGTAGCCGCCGTCACCGCCGAGGACGCGGCGCCAGCCTTCCTTGTTGCCGGTGTAGAGCTGCGATCCGTTGTCCTGGCAACCGGCGACGACGTTGCCCGACGGCGACATCGCCAGGCCGTAGAACTGGGTCAGACCGAGGTTGTTGTTGAGCTCCTGCCATGACGGGGTCGACGACGACCGGATGTTGGTCGAGCGGTAGATGCCACCGTCGGTGCCATTGAACAGTGTCTGGTTCGTCGAACCGTTGTAGCCCGGGTGCTCGATCAGCGCGTGATGGTCGGCATGGGGACCGTTCATGCGCCCGTAGTTCAGGCCGCCGTTTGTGCTCCGGTACAGATAAACGCCACCCAGCACGAGCACGGATGGGTTGGTCGGGTCGACCCAGAGAATGTTGTTGTAACGCGACCAGGTGTTGACGGTGGTCGTGCCCTGCCGGGAGTAGGTCTTGCCGCTATCGGTGGATCGGTAGGTGGCGATGCGGTTCGACTGGCTGACGGTTGCATACGTCGTCGTCGGGTTGCTGCGTGCGTAGGCAACTTCGACTCGCTGCTGGCTCGCTAGCCCCGTCGCGTTGCGCCAGGTCAGTCCGCTATCGGTGGAGTACATCGGATAGCCGTCGCGCGCGCCGGCTATCGCTTGCTTCGAATCGGTCGGGTGGAAGTCGATGTCCAGGACGGGGCCCGTGTGCCGTATCGACCAGGTCGTGCCGCCATCGGTGCTGCGGAAGATCCCGGTCCAGGTCGCGGCGAGTAGGACGTTGCTGTTGTTCGGGTCGACGACGAGTCGGTTCACGGCCTGGAAGTCCTTGTTCTCGGTGCTCTGCAGCACCGACCACGTCGTGCCCCCGTTGGTCGTGACGTGAATGCCGTTGCCGAGCGGTGCTGCCAGGTTGGACGAGCCAGTCGGGCTGTCGAAGAAGCCACCCTCGCCGGTGCCGGCCCAGAGCTTGTTCGCGTTCGTGGGATCGAGCACCAGGCACGAGGCTGCCATGAACGAACCGAAGCCGTCGAGCGGCGCCCACGACACACCGCCGTTGGTCGTCTTCCAGATGCCGCCCGACGCCGATCCGATCCACATCGTGTTCGTCTGCGTCGGGTGGATGGCGATCGAGCGTATCCGGCCACCGACGTTGCCGGGGCCGATCCAGTTCCAGTTTGTCAGTACGTTCTTGGCGTTCGCCGGAGTCGCCGCGAGCAAGCGATCGCGTTGTGCGACCATGCGTCGGATCGCTCCATGGGGCGTGGTGCCGTCGGCATCCACGCGCTTCAGCCAACGAACGGTCGTGCCCTTGGGGTGTGTGGCTTCACTCTCCTCGACACCGGGGGTTGCGGTGTGGCAGGCAGGCAAGAGGCACAAGAGCAGCCAGGGGGCGAGTCGTGACATGGTTGCATTCTCCGAGCGGGTCCTACGACCACGATAGCAACTCAACACCGCGACGTGCGCATAGGCAGCCGTTGTGTCCCGAGTGCTTCCGGACGAGCTACTTCTTCTGTCCAGGACGGATGACGTAGCTGTAGCTGCCGCCGCTCTCTTCGCCCAGGCGGCGGAGCTTCTTGGATAGGCCCCGCAGCAGTCTGCTCAGTTTGTAGCCGAAGCGGGCCTTGCGTCGGTCTGCGAACAGCGCGACGTGGATCGGGACAGGGCAGCTCGGTTGCGCAGAAAGCAGGACATCGACGAGCGTCTGCGGCGATTGGATGGTGCCGGCGGTGGGGGGTGACGTGCAGAGCCAATAGATGCTGTCGACGTCGGCGATGTTGGCCGTCTCGATCGGCTGCGCCGCGCGGATGTGTCGTAGCAGAGCCCCAGAGGGATTGCTCGGGCCGCGCGGGCGCTGTTCGCCTACGAGGTCCGCCAGGCGTTCTCGCGACTTGCTTGCCAGGGTCTTGCCGCGCTTGCTCCAGCACTCGACGAAGACTGTCGTCGTCGCGGGCAACTTGGCGAGGACGGTGCGTAGCTCCTCGGCGATGCGTTCGTGCACGGTCGTCTTTTCGGTGGTCGAACCGTCCCTGTTGACGCCGGTGAATGGAGCCCCGGATGCCTCAGAACAGTCCACGATGATGCGGATCCGCTTGCCGAAGAGGGGCAGGCCGAAGAGGGTTGGCGTTCCTGCCGGGAACGGCGGCCGCGACGTCTCGCGTCCGCGGCGCAGCGCGTAGAGCCTGCGTCGTCCAGCGAGGAACTGCTTCCACTTTTCCGGTTCGTTTGCGCCGGCCGTGAAGCCGGTTCCGAGCTGGCCTCTCCTGTTGCGGCGACGCTCGGTTCCAGTGCCGTGCATGTCATTGAGCAGGCCCCAGATCCACCAGCGGAGAGTTGCGTGCCCACCTGCTGTCTCCTGATGGGCGGCCAGGCAGTCGGGCAGCTCGCGCAGGATCTCGAGCGGTCGCGCGTTCCAGATGAAGCGGCACACGGCGACGCCCTCGACGAGCGGGCGTTGCAGGTCCTTCAGGGTCGCGACTGCATGCGCGATGATGCGGTCAACGTGTTCGTTGGGGTCGCGTTTGTCCGGGTCACCCAGCGCTGAGACGATGCCCCCGAGTGCGTGCCAAATCGCGCAGCGGACAGCAACCGACTTCTCGTTGTCGAGCAGCGGTACCAATCGCTTGAGGCTGAGTGACGCACCGATCGCTCTGATTGCCGCGAGGGCCGCGCCACGGACGCGAACTTCGTCCGATGCCAGTAGCTTCTCAACCGTCGCTCGATGTTCGATGCCGCCACAGCGTGCGAGCACGGCGCAGGCGAAGTTGGCCGCGATTGGGTCGAAGTCCTCCTGTCCGAAACGGCCAAGCACGTCGACCGCGCGCGCGGCGTAGCGCGTACCGCTGCCCTTGGCGATCGTCGCGAGCACGGTGTGGCGCACGAGCCAGGGCTGGCGTTTGGCCGCGGCCCTGTTGCGAAGCTCGGCGACCGCGTCGTTGCCGATGCGGACGAGCCCGAGTTGCCACAACACGTCCGCGCCGTCATCGCCGACGGCTGCGGCGAGCCCCGAGCAGATGAACGACAGCTCGGCTTCCGCGGTCCAGTGGAACTTGTCGCCGCGCGCCTTGACCAGTTCGACGATCTTCGCATTGCGCGGATCGAGGAAGCCAGGCCGATCGAGCGCTACCGGCGCTTGCAGGTTGACCTTGCCAGCGTTCCAGGCCTTCACGTAGCGGCGTCCGGTGTCGATCCAATCGACCTGCGGCAGAAGAACGGCGAGTAAGAAGGCCGCGAGCATCACCCCAGGAACCTGGCCTCGATCGCGGGCAGCGCTTGCCAAAGCACCCGTCCGACGATCGCCAGTGAGCGCCACGACACGATGTCCATCGTGTCCTTGTAGGTGTGCCACTCGTCGTTGTCTTCAAACTGGATCAGGTCGATCGACGGCAGCCCCGCGTTGAGGAATGGCACGTGGTCATCGTCGACGGACGTGTCCTTCTTGAAGAAGAACTTGCCGTATCCGAGCTTGGCGACCGCCGCTTCGATCGGCGGGAACAGGGCCTTCGTGGATGTTGCCTCGCGGTCGATCGCGAGCTTCTTGTGGCCGACCATGTCGAGCAGAACGAAGGCGCCGTAGTCGTGACCGCCCTTCGCTTTGCCAGGCAGGTGCTTCTTGACGAAGTGCTTGGAGCCGAACAGCGCGCGGTCGATGTTCCACTTGGCGGGCAGACTCTCTTCGCCGTCAAACCAGACGAACTCGAGCGTCGGCTTGTGCATCTTGAGGTGCACGAGGTCTTCGAGCATGGCAAGCATGAGCCCCGCGCCGGATCCGCCGTCGTTGGCACCCGTGAAAGCCTGCTCGTCTTCACCGGGCTCGTGGTCGAGTTCCACCTTGGTGTCGTAGTGCGTGCCGACCAGCAGGGTCTTGTCGCTACGACCCGGCAGCACGACGCGGATGTTCTCGAAGCGCAGCTTTTCCTTCTTGTCGTTCCAGGCCTCGCGGATCGGCTGGAGGCCGAGCGCCTTGATGTGCGCGCAGATGTAGTCCGCAGCGTTGGCGCGCGCCTGGCTTCCTGGTGTGCGCGGGCCGTATGCGACCAGCCGTGCAACGTGCTTGTAGGCACGCTTGCCGAGGTCCTTCTCGCCCGGCGGTTCGGCGATGGCTCGCGTGACCTGCTTTATTGGTTTGTCCTGACCGCCCCGCGGCACGACGCAGAATGCAAGCAGCGCGCAGGCGCAGTAGGCGGGCGGGCAGTTCATTGCTTCTTGTAGAACTCAGCGGCGACGAGCGGCAGCGCCACGCTGACGACGTGCCCGACGATGGCGAGGCTTTCGGGGGAGATGAGGTCCATCGTGTCGTTGCCCGTATGCCACCAGGCGGTGACGTCGCCGAACTGAATCAGGTCGATCGCCCTGACACCGTAGTTCAGGAACGGCACATGGTCGTCCGTCATGTGGTTCTTGTCTTGGAAGAACTTCGATCCGTAGGACAGTTGGTCTATCGCCTGCTGGAAGAGCTTGATCAGGACCTGGTTGGACGCGGTGTCCTGCGTGATCGCGAGGTCTTTGTGGCCGACCATGTCGAGCAGCACCATGCACGGCACGGCGTCCTTGAGGCTCCCGCCTTTGAAGCGCTTGACCAGTTGCTGGACACATCGCCTGGAACCGAACAGCGCCTTGTCGCTGTCCCATTCCCACGGGAGGCTCTCTTCGCCGTCGAACCAGGTCAGCAACAAGCGGCAGGGCAGCGGGTTGGCCTTGAAGTGCCGGGCCAACTCGATCAGCAGCCCAGAGCTCGAGCCGGCGTCGTTGGCGCCGACGAACAGCATCTCGGGGTTGGGGTTGCCGGGGACGTGGGTCCTCTTGGTGTCGTAGTGGCTGCCGAGGACCAGCAGGCGTTTCTCATCTGCGTTGGTGGCTGGGATCTCACACTCGATGTTGTGGAACTCGATCCCTGCGCCGTGCGGCTCGCTCTTGAACGAGTCGACCTTCGCGGTCAGGCCGAGTTTCTTCAGTTCGCCAAGGATGTAGTCACGGCAGGCTTTCAGTTCCATGGTTCCGGCTGGGCGTGGTCCGATGTCGACCATGCCCTTGACCCAGGCGTAGGCACGGTTGCCGTCGATGGGGCTGGTCGGGCGGGCCTTGTCGCAGCCGTTCATCGGTAAGCAGAATGCTGCGATGGCGATCGCGGCAACGAGGAGGAGCATGACTCTCTTCATTGGGAAATCGCGGCAATCCCGTTCGTCATGAGCGCGTTGCCGACGTTGGCGGCGGCCACGACCACGTAGGCCTGGAAGTAGAACGGCAGGCCCTTGGGGCCCGGCAAGTTGGGAATCGGTAACTTGGCCAGGGTATTGCCGCTGGCGTCGGAGGCGAAACCGCTGGTCACGAAGAAGTCCTAACACATGAGGCAGCCGCTGAGCCCGGTGACGTCGAGGCCAGCGACAGCCCGATGGCGCCGATCTCGGACGCCGGCAGAAGGATGGCGTGGCGGATCCTCATGTGGTTACTCTAGTTGTGTTGAGTGAGCCAGTCGGCCTTCCTCCTCTGTGGTTACTCACGCGCTTCATCCTGGTATTCGTAGGGTCGATGGAGAGCTTTGCGAGTTGGCATGGAGGCCTCGGTTCAAGTCCAGAACGGCAGTGGTCGAAGGGGGCTGAAGCGCTTTGCCTTGACCAAGATGTGTGCCACCGGCGCGGAGGAGGGCTGCCATGGCAGATCATAGCGAGTTCCTGAGACTCGTTCGAGAGTCCCTGGATCAGGACCGGTTCCGTGAAGAGCACTGGGAGGGGAGCTTCAATGCTTACCTCTCCCTGCTGGAAGAGAACCCGATGATCTGCCGCACGGCACACCAGCGCATCTACGACATGGTGTTGTCGTATGGCGTGAGTGAAGTCGAGCGGTTGAAACGCAAGATCGTCAAGTACGAGTTCTTCGACGACCCGATCGACGATGGTGCCGATGGGTTGTTCGGTCTCGACGAGCCGTTGGCACGATTGATGAGCGTCTTCAAGGCGGCGGCGCATCACTTCGGACCGGAGCGACGCGTGCTGCTGCTGCACGGGCCCGTTGGCTCGTCCAAGTCGACGATCGTGCGCTTGCTCAAGAAGGGTCTTGAGAGGTACTCGCGCACGGATGCCGGCGCGATGTACACGTTCGACTGGGTCATCG
Source organism: Planctomycetota bacterium (assembly GCA_002685965.1). Lineage (GTDB taxonomy): Bacteria > Planctomycetota > UBA1135 > UBA1135. Next base: position 7,389 of record NYZE01000076.1, read on the forward strand.
ATGGGCAAGTCGTCAGCTCGATGATGAACGAGGAGCCGCTGCTGCTCGTGCCGCCGGGGCCGCGAAAGAAGATCCTCGAATCGCTCAACGACAAGTTGCGGGCGTCCTATCAGCTGAAACTCGACTTCGAACTGTCGCCGATCTCGCGCTACTACGTGTCGGAGATCATGAAGGAGCACGACGGCAACTGGGAGCGTGTGTTGGACAGCGTGCGTGTGCGGCGGGTGCTGGTCTCAGAGAAGGATCGCGTCGCCATTGGCACGTTCCAGCCGAAGGACGAGAAGAACCAGGACTCGACCGAGCTGACGGGCGATCTGAACTATCGTAAGATCGCCGAACTTGGCACGGACTCCGATCCGCGTGCGTTCAACTTCGATGGCGAGTTCTGCGTCGCGAACCGCGGCCTGATCGAGTTTATCGAGGTGCTCAAGCTGGATGTCGCCTTCCTCTATGACCTGCTGAGTGCGAGCCAGGAGCACAAGATCAAGCCGAAGAAGTTCGCGCAGACGGACATCGACGAGGTGATCATCGGGCACACGAACGAGCCCGAGTACCGGCGGTTGCAGTCGAACGAGCTCATGGAGGCGTTCCGCGACCGGACGATCAAGATCGACATTCCGTACAACTTGGTGCTCGACGACGAGATCAAGATCTACGAGAAGGACTTCAACCGTCAGAGCGTGCCGGGCAAGCACATCGCGCCGCACACGATCACGACGGCGGCCATGTGGGCGGTGCTGACTCGTCTGGAGGATCCGAAGAAGTCGAACCTGACGCTGATGCAGAAGCTGAAGCTCTACAACGGCAAGACGCTGCCGGGCTTCACGCTCGACAACATTCGCGAGATCAAGGACGAGGCGCCGCGCGAGGGCATGGACGGTATCTCGCCGCGTTACATCCAGGACAAGATCTCGAATGCGCTGGTCGGCGAGCAGCCTTCGATCAATCCGTTCATGGTCATGAACGAGTTGGAGAGCGGGCTCGATCACCACTCCTTGATCTCCAAGGAGGAGGACAAGAAGCGCTACCGCGAGTTGCTGAACGTCGTGCGCGAGGAATACGACGACATCGTCAAGAACGAGGTGCAGCGCGCTATCTCTGCCGACGAAGAGGCGATCGGTCGGCTGTGCGGCAACTACATCGACAACGTCAAGGCCTACACCCAGAAGGAGAAGGTCAAGAACCCCTACACGGAAAAGGACGAAGAGCCCGACGAGCGGCAGATGCGGTCGATCGAGGAGAAGATCAGCATTCCCGACTCGCGCAAGGATGACTTCCGCCGCGAGATCATGAACTACATCGGCGCGCTCGCGATCGAGGGCAAGACCTTCGACTACCGCATGAACGAACGCCTTCACAAGGCGCTCGAGCTCAAGCTCTTCGAGGATCAGAAGGACTCGATCAAGCTCACTTCCCTCGTGTCCACGGTCGTTGACCGGGACACTCAGGAGAAGATCGATGTGGTCAAGTCACGGCTCATCCGCGCCTTCGGCTACGACGAAATCTCGGCCACGGACGTGCTCAACTACGTCGCCAGCATCTTCGCCCGCGGCGACGCCAAGTCCGACTGACCCCGCTGACCCAGGTGGCCAACCCACGCCCGGGTAGCCATCACCGGGCCCCCTCGGTTCCTCGGGAGCTCTCGCGGGGTGGGGAATCCGTGGCGGGAGGGAGCCTGGTGGAAGAGCTCGGCGCGGGCCTCGCGCAGTCGATCTCCGCCCGCAGCGGCCGTTGACCGCGTACGGGCGGACGCAACGGCTCAGTCTTGCCGTGCCTTCAGTTCCTTGAGGCGATTGTCGTACTTGCCGAAGGCGATCTTCTTGGACTCTTTGAGCGCCTGCTCCAGCGCCTTGGCATCACCGATCTTGTCGGCGTGCACCATGACCGCACGCCAGAAGGAACTCGCGTAGCGACCGGTCGTGATGCGGTTCTGCTGCCACATCTCATAGAAGATCTGGCCGCGCTTCTTGGCTTTCCCACGATCGCGGATGATCGCGAGGATCTCCCAGCTGAGCATGTGCGAGTCGATGCGCTTCGCCTGCGCTTGGCTGCGAGGCGGCAGTGTCGCTAGGCGTTCCTGGGCGGCTTCGAGGTCGCTGATCTTCTGCAGATCGAGATCAGCGATGAACAGGTCCACTTGCGCCGTCTTGTTGCCAGCCTTCGCCTTGTAGGCGAGCCTGTCATAGGTCTTCAGCGCGTCGGCCGTGTTGCTGAAGCTGGCGACCGAGCGCTGTGCCGGCTTCGCCAAGACTTCGCCCTCGGCATCGAGGAACGCGAGCGTCGGGAAGCCGCGGCCACCCTTCTCCCTCAACAGGCGCGGGTACGGCTCGTCGTCACACCTCGACGTGTTGTGGAGGAATAGCACGGCCTTGCGTGCGAACTTCTTGAATCCCTTGTCGGAGAGTGCACCACTCTCCAGTGCGTTGCAAGGGCCTCACGGCGCGTAGGAACGCGTGAAATACACGAAGAGCGGCACGTTGCGGCTCGCTGCCGACTTCCGTGCTTCGTCATAGTCGAACACCCAAGGGGCGGACTGGAAGACCTCTTTGGCCAGCTTCTCCGTGCGGAGCTTGGCGAGTTCCGCTTGGGACTTCTGAGGGCGTTGGGCGATGCTCCCCACGCGTTGCAAAGCGCGCTGTGCGAGCAGTTCCCCGGAGCCGCTGACAGCGATGCACAAAGCGGCGACAAAACGGATTCTCATGAGTTCTCCTGATCGTGGACGTCGACAGGATAGCGCCTCGGTGGCCGGGGCGTGTCAGCTCCACGTTGCCCATTCTCGGCCTTGCCTGAAAGCTACCCCGCTGCTGTGGTTACAAGCAGGCGCCGGCGACGCTAGAAGCCATCAAGTCGGCTGCGGTGGATCGTCGAAGAACACGACACAGCCAGTGGCAATCGAACCTGGCCGACTCATCCCCCGAGTTCTACTCATGGTTCGCAAGATCGATAGAGACCACAGCCGCTTCCGCGAGATCGTGCGCGGTCGGATCAAGCAGGACCTGAAGAAGTTCGTCAGCTCCGGTGAACTGATCGGGCGCCAGGGCGGCAAGTACGTCTCGATCCCGATTCCGCAGGTCAACTTGCCGAAGTTCCGCTTCGGCAAGAACCCAAAGGGCGAGGTAGGGCAAGGCGAGGGTGGGGAAGGCGAAGGCATCGAGAAGGGCGATGGCAGCGGGGCGGCGGGCGAAGACTCCGGTCAGCACATCCTCGAAGTGGACGTGACGCTCGAAGAGCTCGCTGAGATCCTGGGCGAAGAGCTCGAGTTGCCAAACATCGAGCCGAAGGGCAAGAAGGTCATCTCGCAGGCCGGTGGCTCATGGCGCAGCATCCGCCGTGTCGGCCCGGAGAGCCTGCGACACTTCAAGCGCACGTACCAGGAAGCGCTCAAGCGTCAGATCGCTGCGGGGCTCTACGATCCCGACAACCCCTCGATCATCCCCATGCGCGCCGACAAGCGTTACAAGTCGCGTAAGGATACTGTGCAGCCGCAGGCTAACGCCGTGATCGTCTACATGATGGACGTGTCCGGATCGATGGGGCGCGAGCAGAAGGAGATCGTTCGCATCGAGGCGTTCTGGATCGACACGTGGCTGCGATCGCAGTACGAGAACATCGAAGTGAAATACATCGTGCACGACGCGGTTGCACACGTCGTCGACCAGCACACGTTCTTCCACCTGCGCGAATCCGGTGGCACCAAGATCAGCTCCGCCTACGAGATTTGTCTGAAGATGATCCGCGACCACTACCCGAGCAGTGAGTGGAATGTCTATCCATTCCACTTCTCCGATGGCGACAACTGGTCGACGCGCGACACCGAGCATTGCATCAACTTGCTGCGCGATCAGATCCTGCCGATGTCGAACCAGTTCTGCTACGGGCAGGTCAAGAGCGCCTACGGATCGGGTCAGTTCAAGAAGGACCTCGATGCTGCAATGAGGGAGGATCCGTCCCTCGTAACGTCCGACATCCTTGACCGTGATGGCATCCTGCCTTCGATCAAGACCTTCCTCGGTAAGGGCATGTGATGTCGATGACCACGCTCCCGCTCGTACTGCAAGACCATCAAGCAGAGATCAAGGAGTTGGCGTGCGCTTACGGCCTCGACGCGTACGAGACCATCTTCGAGATGGTCGACTACGACGAGATGAACATGATCGCCGCGTATGGCGGTTTCCCGACCCGCTATCCGCACTGGCGGTTCGGTATGGAATACGAGCAGCTCTCCAAGAGCTACACGTACGGTCTGTCCAAGATCTACGAACTCGTGATCAACAATGACCCGTGCTACGCCTACTTGATGCGATCGAACAGCCTGACGGACCAGAAGCTCGTCATGGCGCACGTCTACGGCCACTGCGACTTCTTCAAGAACAACTATTGGTTCTCGAAGACGAACCGAAAGATGATGGATGTGATGGCCAACCACGGCACGCGCATCCGTGGTTACATGGATCGCTACGGGGTTGGCCTGGTCGAGGACTTCATCGACGCGATCCATTCGCTCGACAACCTGATCGATCCGCACAGTCGTTACATCGAGCGATCGCGCGCCGACCAGGGCGATTCGCAGAGCGATGGCGAAGTCCCGCGCATGCGCGCGAAGGACTACATGGATCGTTACATCAATCCACCCGCCTACCTCGAAGAGCAGAAGCAAAAGCTCGCCGCGGAAAACAAGCCGTCGCAGCACTTCCCGGCCGATCCAGCGCGCGACGTCCTCGGCTTCCTGCTTGAGTGCGCGCCGCTAGAACGGTGGCAGCAGGACGTGCTCGCGATGCTGCGCGAAGAGGCCTACTACTTCGTGCCCCAGGCGATGACCAAGATCATGAACGAGGGCTGGGCGGTCTACTGGCACTCGACAATGATGTGCCGCCACCTGTGCGAGCCGGAAGAGATCATCACCTACTGCGACCACCACTCCGGCACACTCGGTAGTCGTCCCGGCCAGATCAACCCGTACAAGCTCGGCGTCGAACTGTTCCGCGACATTGAGAACCGTTGGGACAAGGGCAAGTTTGGCATCGACTACCAGCGTCTCGAGGACGCCGACGAGCGTCGTCGCTTCGACCGCGGCGTCGGCCTCGGCCGCGAGAAGATCTTCGAAGTACGGCGCGACTACAACGACGTGACGTTCATCGATGACTACCTCAATGCCGAGTTCGCCGAAGACCAGAAGCTGTTCGTGTACGGCTTCAACGAGCGCACGGGTCAGTACGAGGTCGTCGACCGCGATTGGCGCAAGGTGAAGGAGCAGTTGCTGTGGTCGTTGACCAACTTCGGCCAGCCACGCATCAGCGTCGTCGATGCCAACTACAAGAACCGTGGCGAACTCTACCTCTATCACGACTGGGGTGGCGTCGACCTGCAGTTACGGGAGGCGGCGCAGACCCTCAAGTCCGTCCACGCGATGTGGACCCGCCCGGTCCACGTCGAGACCCGCGAAGAGGGTCAGGGTCGGCTGCTCACCTATGACGGCGATGAGATCAAGTTTCGCGAGCTGACGCCATCGGACGACGCGCTCGCCGTGGGGCAAGAACCCGACAAGGATTGACGGACCCTCGTTGGTCAGCGCTGTCTGACACCGTTGACCAACGAAACGGTCAGGCGCCATGTCAGGACGGCAGGGTCGTCCGTGTCGACGGTCACCGCGTCAGGGAGACCTCGTACTTCGAGATCCTGCGAATGGCCGTGTCGAAGTTCGGCTCGCGGAAGTGTGCTCCGGCGATGTATTCGCCGTCGCGGCCAGCCTCGCCGGTGTTGATGACGATCGTGCCGAGGCCGGCGCGGGAGCCGGCGAGGACGTCACTCGAGGTGTCGCCGATGATCCACGAGCGGCGCAGATTCAGGTCGAACTCTTGCTCGGCCATCTTGAACATGCCGATGTTCGGCTTACGGAACACCGACTCCTTGCGCCAGCGTCCCTTGCCCTTCGGGTGGTAGAGGCAGGCGTAGAACTTCCGCAGCGGCAGCTGTTGCGCTTCGAAGGCCTGGAGCACGGCTTCCTGGAAGCGCTTGAAGTCTCGTTCGCGCAGGCGGCCATCGGCGACACCTGGTTGGTTGGTGGCGATGAAGATGTCCATGCGCCGTGAGTCGATCCGGTGCAGGGCTTCGAGCGCGCCCTCGTAGAAGCGCGGTCGGGCGTAGTCCTCCCGGTCGGTCCACGGTTGCACCAGAATGCCGTGCAGGTCAAAGAAGATGGCTTGCCGTATTCCGCCCTTTGCCACGTTCGTTCCTCCGAGCCCCGATGGGGTTGCTGCCTGGGTTGCTGCCTGGGTTACTGCTGGGGTTCCAGCGCGGAGTCTCGATCGGCCCGATGGCGCGGACCCTTGAGGATCGGGGAAGATTTCCAGACTGCGGCCTGAGCCGGATAAGCTGGCCGTGGCCAAGCAAGCACGGCTGTCACATGGATACGACCGAGGATTCAGGTGCGCTGCCTGCATGGGACCGCTGGTCCCATCGGTGAGCGAACGGGCGAGGACGTTCGACGGGATCTACGCGCACGCAACGCCCCGTGGAGTGGGCGCTCGTAGCGTCTTTCGCCTGTCCGGCGATCGGGTGCTGGATGTGGCCGGCGGGCTGGCGTGCTGTGATCTCGCGACCGAGCGTGCCGCACGCGAGGGCGAGCTACAGCTGGGGGAAGGACGCGTCACCCTGCCGTGCAGCATGCTCGTGTTTCCTGCGCCGGCCTCCTACACGGGCGAGGACGTCGTCGAGTTGCACACGATCTCGTCGCCGGCGGTCGTCGAGCTCATCGCCGAGAGCCTCGAGGCGGCCGGGCTGCGCCCCGCGACGCCGGGTGAGTTCACCCGTCGCGCCTTCCAGAACGGCAAGCTCGAGCTCGACCAGGCCGAGGCTGTCATTGCCGTGATCGGCGCGCGCGATGCGACGAGCCTGCAGTGCGCCGAGGATCTACTGCACACGAAGACATCGCGCACGAGCAGACACCGGCGCGCGCTGCTCGAGGTTTTGTCGGTGCTCGAGAGCGGCCTCGACTTCGAGAGTGGCGATACCGGCGAGGTAGATCCCTCCATGTGGCGGCCGCAGCTCGAACAGGTCTGCGCCGAGCTGGGCGACGCCGTCGGGCGCGAGTCGGCGAAGCCGTCAGGCTTGCCATCCTTCCTGCTGCTTGGACCGCCCAACGCGGGCAAGACGAGCCTGTGGAACGCACTCGCGGACGGCGCCGGTTTCGGCATCGTCTCCGACGTGGCAGGCACCACCCGCGATGTCCGCTGGGCCGCCTGTGACGGCGGTCGCTACCGTCTCGGCGACGCGCCGGGCCGCGCCCACGGCTGGGAGCGGGACGCTGCCGAGCAGGAGCTGAAGATCCTGCGCCAGGAGCTCGCGCTGGTGGACGGCTACTGCTGGGTCGAGTCGTGCTGCGCCACCCCGCGCGGCGCGCCGGAGGCCCTCGGCGCGCCCGCCCTCGTGGTTCAGAGCAAGAGAGACCTGGCCCTCTTCGAGGTCGATGGGCTCGGTTGCTCGGTCCGAACCGGCCACGGTATGGAAGCGCTGCGCGCCGAACTCGCCGCGCTCGGTGCCCGCAGCGCTTGGGCCGCCGAATGGGAGACCGGCATGCACGCCCGCCTCGCCGCCGCTCACGCCGCCGTCGTCCGCGCCCTTGATCGCAGCGAGCCCGAGTGCATCGCCGCCGACCTGCGCGAGTCGGTCGCCGCACTCGAGCCCATGGATGCGACGCGGGTGCCCGAGGAAGTGCTGGACCGGGTGTTCTCAGGCTTCTGCATCGGCAAATAAGCCGGCGCACGCAGGTAGACCGGGACGTCTAGCTAACGTCGCAACTCGCTGAAACGCAGTCGCTTGGCTCCATTTCCACTGCTATCATCCACAGCGCTTCCACAGGGTTTTCCACCGTCAGGTTTTCAGGGAAAGCCCTCGGGAGCGCCGGTTGGGCGGCAGGCAGGGCGGAAAAGCGGCGGCCTTACCGGTGCGGCTTTCGCACACCCCGGGGTTTGACTGCATGCGATGTCCCTACTGCAAGGCGGACAACGACCGCGTCGTAGACACGCGGTCTGCGGCCGATTCCTTTTCGATTCGTCGCCGCAGGCAGTGTGTTCCCTGTGGCCGTCGCTTCACGACCTACGAGAAGGTCGAAGCGGCATCGCTGTTCGTGATCAAGAAAGACGGCTTGCGGATCGCGTTCGATCGCGAAAAGATCTGCGACGGTTTGTTCCGAGCATGCCACAAGCGTCCCGTATCCAAGGAGCAGGTCGAGTCGATCGTCGACCGTGTTGAGCGGCAGTGCGGTGAAGCATTCGATCGCGAGGTGCCGACGTCGATGATCGGCAATCTTGTGATGCGTGAGTTGCGTAACCTCGACCAGGTTGCTTATGTGCGATTCGCGTCGGTGTATCGGGAGTTCAAGGACGTGTCGCAGTTTTTGGAGGAGCTGCGACCCATGCTTGAGAAGCACATGAAGCTCGAGGATGAAAATGGGGGGGAGGTCGGGCGGGCCCAATGAGACTGAAGCGACTCACGCTACAAGGGTTCAAGTCGTTCGCTGACCGGACGGACTTCGATTTCGACGCCGGCTTGAGTGGCGTTGTCGGTCCGAACGGCTGCGGCAAGTCGAACGTCGTTGACGCGATGAAATGGGTGCTCGGCGACCAACGGCCGAGTAGTCAGCGCGGCAGCGAGATGATGGACGTTGTCTTCCATGGTGCCGAGGGGCGTCCCGCGATGGGGCACGCCGAGGTGCTCATGGTGCTGGAACACGACCCGAAATCGGATGGTGCGGGCGACGCCCGCGTCGAGACGACCGTCGGCCGACGACTGTTCCGGTCCGGCGAGAGCGAGTATCTGCTCAACGACCGCGTCGTACGTCTCAAGGACGTGCGTGAGGCGATGCTCGATACGGGTCTCGGAGTCGGCGCTTACTCGGTCATGGAGCAGGGCAAGATCGACGCGGTCCTGTCGCAGAACCCGGACGAGCGTCGTTCGATTTTCGACGAGGCCGCCGGGATCAGTCGCTACAAGCTGCGCCGCAAGGAAGCACTGCACCGCCTCGACAAGACCGGGCTCAACCTCGCGCGGGTGCAAGACCTGCGCCAGGAGAAGGCGACCCGCGTTCGTTCGCTCAAGATCCAAGCGACGCGCGCGCGTAGCTACCGCGAGACGCGCGAGCGACTCATGGCGCTAGATGTCGCCGTTGCCTTCGTGGACTCGGGCGAGCTGCGCGTTCGTATCGACCAGCTCGATGCGGATCTGGAACACGTGGAGCAGCGGGTCGAGTCGTTGACCGCCGACAAGGATCGTGCGCGCGCCGACCTCATCGAGGTCGAGACCCAAGCGCGGTCGCTGGGCGACCGCCAGGGCGAGTTGCGGGATAGTGCCGTCGCGCTGCGCGGCGAAGAGCGGAGTCGTCGCGAGGCTACGGAGCGGGGCGTGCAAGAGGTCGAGCGGCTCACCCAGGCCGGCGCTCGGGCGGCGGAAGAGCACGAGCGGGTCGGCGAATCGCTGAACGGCGCGGTTGCCGATCTTGAGGCACTGAAGCGGCAGCACGACGAGGTCGCGAAGTCGTTTCCGGCCACAGCAACGGTGCTGGAAGAGAAGACGCGCCAGGCACACGAAGCGCGGCGGCTGTTCCGTCAGACGCATGAAGAGCGCGAGGACGTGCGTGGTCGGCTGCTCGAGGCGATGCAAGGGCGCACACGCGCGCGCAATCGCGTGCGCGACGAAGAACTCGCTGACCGTGGGTTCGTGGCGCGGCGTGAGCGGTTGCAGCGTCAGCGCGACGATCTCGGGGCGCGCCTCGCCACGAGTGTGACCGAAGGCGAGGCCGAGCGGGCCGACGTTGCCGCGCTGGGCCTTCGTGCAGCGCGCGTTGCCGACATGCAGCGCGACCATGCGACGCGAGTCGATGAGGGCGAACGCCAGCGCGACGAGCTCCTGCAACGCCGGCACGAGTTGGCCAGCGAGCGCTCTTCGATCGGCTCCCAGCTCAAGCTGCTCGATGAGCTGGAGACTTCGCACACGGGGCTCGATGAGGCCGCGCGTGAGCTCCTGGCCTCCGACCGCGTTGTCAGTCGACTGGTCGAACGCATCCGCTGCTCGCTCGAGGTTGGCCCCGCCGTCGAGGCCGTGCTCGGACAGCGAGTGCACGGGCTGCTCATCGAGGACTTCGATCGCATCGCCACGGCGTTGGATGAGCTGGCGGCGCGCAAGGGTGGCGGTCAGCTTGCGCTGATCGATGTCGGTCGCACGCCGGACGGCAACCCGCCGCCGGCAAGCGGAGCGCCGCCATCGGCCGCTGACGTCAAGCCGACGGGTCGGCCGTTGATGGACTACTTGCGCTGCCCCGAGCCGGTGCACGGGTTGTTACAGGACGCGCTGCGTGGCGTCGTGTTGGTGCCCGACCTGGGTGCGGCGCGCACGCTGCGCGCGACGGCCTATCCGCCGCGCGTGATCGTGACCCTGCGCGGCGAAGTTCTTGACGGGGCATGGGTCTCGGCCGGCGTCGTCGAACCCGCCGCCGGACTGTTGCAGCGTCGTAGCAATCTCGAGCGTCTGCGCGCCAAGCAGATTGCAGTCGACGTGCGCATTCAGAAGGCGACCGGTCAGGCCGCTTCACTCGACTCGGTGCGCGAACGGCGACTCGTGCAGCGGGTTCGGCTCGAGCGTGCCCGGGACGCGTTGTCCGAGAAGTGCACAGGCCTGGAGCATCGCCTCAAGGCACGCGAGTCGCGGGAGCGCGAGCTGGCGACGGAGTGCGAGGACGTGCAGGCGGAGTTCGACGAACTGTCCGCGGAGCGCATCGGCTGCAAGGTGCGCATGATGGCGCCGCTGATCGACAGCTGGTTACTCGAGCGCAAGGAGGCCGGACTCGAAGTTCGGCAGCGCGATCTCAACACTCGTCTGACCGAGCGTGATCGGCAGGTGCACGACACGCAGGACATCCTGTCCTCTTTCCAGTCGAAGAAGGCCAGCCTCGAAGCCGAGCTCGAAGGGTTGGTCGAGCGACGCGATCTGCTGGCGAACAGCGTTGCCGAGCTGCGCAGTCGTCATCAGGGTCTCGCCGACGAGGTCGAGGCTGCCGCCAGCGAGCGCTCGACGCTGGAGACGCGCATCGCCGCGTGGGCCGCCGAGATCGCCGATCTGTCGTGTCGTGCGGCCTTCCTCGAGGACCTGAACGAGCAAGTTGCCGACAGCACGCGCGAGTTGGCGCGCGAAGTCGAGCAGCAGCACGAGAAAGCCGAAGCGGCGGACGAAGACCTGCTGCGCGCACGCGACGAGCGCTCGGAGGCGATGCTGGCGCAGCGCGAAGCGGCGGTGCACCTCGACGGCATCGACGTGCGGATCGCTGAGACGTGGCAGCTGGAACTCAGTCGCTTGCGCGGTGAGATCAGCGGGCGTGGGTTGTGGGGTCATGGCGATGTGGAAGGGCCACCGCCTCCAGAAGGACCTGTGCGTGAGGTGCTGCTCGACGGTTGGATTCAGGGTCCGCCGCTGCCGCCTGACTACTGGAAGACCGAGGACGAGCTGCCTCGACTCTGGGAGTCCGAGGAGTTCGCGCGTGAATCGGCCGGGCAGGAGATCGAGCTGCTCAAGACCCGCATGGGGCGTATGGGTGCGGTCAACCCGCGCGCGGAGCACGAACTGCACGAGACGCAGGCGGAGTTCGTGCAACTGGAGCGCGACTGCATCGACCTCGAGGAGGCGCGCAAGCAGCTGATCGAGGCCATCAAGACCATCAACGCCGAATCGCGCATCCTGTTCGAGGAGACCTTCGAGGCAGCCCGTTGCAACTTCCAAGAGATCTTCCGCAAGCTGTTCCAGGGCGGTCGTGCCGATATGCAGTTGATCGAGTCGGACGATCCGCTTGACGCTGGCATCGACATCTTCGCGAGGCCGCCGGGCAAGGAGTTGCGGTCGATCCGGCTGTTGTCGGGCGGTGAGCGCAGCTTGACCGCGCTGGCGATCCTGTTTGCGGTGTTCCAGGTGCGTCCTTCGCCGTTCTGTATCCTCGACGAGGTCGATGCTGCGCTCGACGACGCGAACGTCGAACGCTTCCTCCGTGTGCTCTCCGAGTTCGCGAAGGACACGCAGTTCATCGTCGTGACCCACCACAAGCGCACGATGGAGGAGTGCCGCGTGCTCTACGGCGTCACGATGCCGCGCCGCGGCATCTCGACTCGTATGTCGGTCAGCCTCGAGCAGGTCGAGACTGGCGAGGTCGACGACGTGCTCGAGGTGAAGAGTGTCGGGCTTGGGCGTGCCGAGGCCGAGGGGCTTCGGGCTGGGCCTGGGCGCATCGTCGTGCCGAGCGCCGAGCCGGTGTAGCTCCAAGTGGGGTGAGCCCAAGGTAGGCCACAGATCTTTCGGGCCCTCCTTACCGCTGACCGCTTCGCTCAGGGCTGCGCTCCCTCGGTGGGGCCCTCGCTTTGCATTTGTCGGCTCGCCTTCTTCTGGAGGTGTCTGTCAGCGGAGCACATGACTGCAAGGCATACACACCATGCTCTTGGCTCGACCCACTACGCCCGCACGAGTTCGGGCGTGTATTCGGCGAGGCGGTCGGCCATGACTTCGAAGGCTTGCGGCGACGAGTCGACGAGGAGAAAGTCCCGGCCGAGCTTGGCGGCGGCTTCGCCGGTGGTGCCGCTGCCGGCGAAGAAGTCGAGCACGAGTTCGCCGGGATTGGTGTGGACCTTGAGGATGCGTTCGAGGATGGCGATCGGTTTCTGGGTCGCGTAGCCGGTCTTCTCCTTGCCGGTGGGGCTGACGATCGTGTGCCACCAGACGTCGGTCGGGGTCTTGCCGCGGGCGGCTTTCTCGGGGCCGACGAGGCCGGGCGCCATGTAGGGGATGCGTTCCATCTCGTCGTAGTGGAACGTGTAGTCGTTCGGGTCCTTGGCGTACCAGAGCAGGCTGTCGTGTTTGGCCGACCAGCGTCTCGTGCTGCGGCCGCCGTAGTCGTAGGCCCAGATGATCTCGTTCATGAAGCTCTGGCGGCCGAACAACTCGTCGAGCCAGACCTTGCAGTAGTGCACCTCGCGGTAATCGATGTGCAGGTAGAGGCTTCCGGTGGGCTTCAGGACGCGGCGGGCCTGCTCGAGGCGAGGCTGGAGAAAGGCCTGATAGTCGTCGAAGCGGTCAGCGAAACCGGACTCACTGACTGCGGTCGTCTTGTAGGTGTGGCCCTGGAAGCCCACCCGGTCACCGGAGGCGGCGCGCTCGGTCTTGACGCAGGTTCGCTGTTGCCTCTTGCCCGTGTGGAACGGGGGATCGATGTAGATGAAGTCGATCGAGCCGTCGTCGATCTGGCCGAGCACCGTGAGATTGTCGTCGAGAACGACCCTGCGCATGGATGGCGATGCTACCGATCCGAGGCCGAGCCGGTACGATCCAGACGCTATGAAACGCACCCTTGCCTGCATGCTCGCCCTGGGGCCTGTCGCCGCGCTGGCCGACTCCGTTCCCGCCCAGAGGGGCCCGGTCGACCGGTCGTTCAAGCGTTGGTTCCGTGACTTCAAGGCGGGCAGGATCGAGCCCGGCGAGGTAGTCAAGAAGCGCAAGCACTACATCGACAAGTCGCTGCAACACAAGATCCCCATGAAGCGCCGCTACACGCGGCTCGACGAGGCGGACTTTCTGTTCGGGCTGCTCAAGGAGCGAGCCGACGCCCGGACCGCGAAGAAGCTGTTCGAGGTCGTTGCGGTGAGCCTAAAGAAGAAGGGCGGCAAGCTGTGGCAGCCGGCCGGCAAGTTGTCGATTATTCGCCAGTGTCTCCTCGACAAGTTGGTCGAAAACGGTTGCCCGCCGGAATTTCAGGAAGCGACCGTGGCGCGCATCGAGTTGGGGCTCAAGGAAGTGGCCGGTGCCCCCAAGGGTGAAGGCAACGGCGACGAAGAGGTCGCTGGTACGTTCACGCACTCCGAACCCGAGATTGCGGCGGCGCTGATTCCACTGCTCGGTGTGTTCAATCAGCCGAAGCACCGCGTTCTGCTCGAGAAGCTGCTGCGCGTGAAGGAGCCCGGCATCGTCACGATGGCGGCGCATGCGTTTGCGGTCATGGGCTACGGCCCCGCCGTGGCGCCGGTCGCGCGTGTGCTGCACGGACAGAAGTTTCGCGACGAGATTGGTTGGTTGTCGCAGAGTCTGCAGCGTTTGATTCCCTGTGAGTCACCGAAGCCGGAGGAGAAGGATCTCAAGTACGCGATCAACCTCGTACTCGATCTGTTCGAGACGTGCGACGATTGGCGGTCGCGCCTCGCGCTCGTGCCGGTCACGCGGATGATTCGCTCGCGTGCTAGCGTGCCGGTGCTGATCTCGCTGCTCGAGAAGGCGAAGCAATCGGGCGAGAAAGCGGTGAAGATGAAGAAGGGCGTCTATTCGGGGACGCTGCTCGCTGCGGTCAACCAGGCGCTGGTCGACTTGACCGGCTTCTTTGCCGACTCCCGCAAGCCTGAAGACTGGCGCGCGTGGTGGGACTCGAACAAGGCCACCTTCAAGCTCGTAGAAGCCAAGAAGCAGATCGTCATCGAGGCGGGTGACAGCTTCGTCCGAGGGTTCTTCGGCATCCCGGTGACGGGTAACCGGGTGCTCTTCATCGTTGATGTCTCGGGCAGCATGATTTGGCCGATGCGGACCAAGGACTACGTGCCCGGACAGGTCGGTCGTGGCGCGAAGGGCTCCTACGAGAGCCGGTGGGACCGCGCCAAGAAGGAGTTGGCCAAGGCCATCGGCAGCATGGGCGCCGACTCGAAGTTCAATGTGGTCTTCTTTGCTGGCCACGTCGACGTGTGGGAGAAGAAGCTCATTCCGGCGACCAAGAAGGGCAAGGCCTCGTTCATGAAGAAGCTGTCGCGGACCAATGCCGGTGGTGGCACCGCGGTCTACGACGCCATGGAGGCCGGGCTAGGCCTGTCAGCCGCTCCCAACAGGAAGGCCAAGCACCCCTTCGCTGACGAGGTCGACGAGGTCTTCGTGCTGAGCGACGGCGCGCCGTCGATGGGCAAGATCCTGCAGCCGACGCGCATCCTCAAGGTGGTCGAAGCGTGGAATCGCCGCGCGCAAGTGCGCGTGCACGCGGTTTACCTCGGCGACGAGAAGATCGACGCCGAGTTCACGCCGCCCGGCGCTCAGAAGCCACCCGAGGAATGGTTGAAGCCCGAGGTGTTCATGCGACGCTTGGCCGAGCAAAACCAGGGCAGCTTCCAGGAGCCCGCGAAGGGCTGAGAGCAACGCTCGTCCCTCCGGGCACAGGCGTTGCGCCGGTGCCGACCGTGGCGAGGCAGCGCCCACCTCTTGCTAGCGGGCGCGGAAGCGGGTGGCGACTCGGTAGGGTTTGGAGCCCGTGGAGTAGCGCCAACGCATCGTGAGGTGGACCAAGCGCGCGAGCTTGAGGCGCGAGCTACAGGGAAACTTGGCGACGAGCGTCGCGCTGGTGTAGGCGGCGATGGTCGAGGGCGCCGGTTCGTAGCTCACTTGTTCGGGTACCCAGAGCAGGGGATTCGTCGTCGTGTAGCGATGTCCGTCGTCGTCGTGCAGCGTGAAGGATTTCATCGGGAACTCGATCGCGGATGCTGAGTCGTTGCGGACCGCGAAGGTCACGTGGAACGAATGATCGGGGATCTGGTCGTCCGTGTCCGCTTCGACGAAGCTCGCATCGACCTGCCACGTCACGTTTGCGGCGTGCCTCATCGGTGGTGCGTGACCGACGGCGGACAGACCGGGCCGGTCGGTGAGGTCCGCCAGCGTGACGAGGGGTATTTCGCGAACTGACTGACACCCGCACGCGAGAAGGGAGACAAGGGCTGCCGCGATTCGCCGCATGGTGCGCCATTCTGCGGCAGAATGCCTGCCCATCCCATCCTGGACTGGTCACAGACCGTTGGCCGCGAGAAACTGCCTGGATGAGATCTTCACGCTGGGTCCTGATCGCGCTGGTTCCGCTCGCGCTTTCCCAGCGCAAGAACTCGCTCACGGAGACGGACCCGAAGCTGGCGCTCGACGCTGCGCCCAAGGCGATCCAGACGATCACCGCTGTCGATCTCGAGCGCCACGCCAAGAAGCTCGCCTCCGAGGAGTTCCAGGGTCGCCTGACCGGCACGCCCGGTCAGGAGAAAGCAGCAAAGCTGTTTGCTGACCACTTCCGGCAGCTCAAGCTCAAGCCGCTCGGCGCCAGGAAGAGGAGCAAGGCCGGTCCATTCGCGCAGGGCTATCCGATCGAGCTCGATGGTTTCGGTGCCAAGACCGGCGTCTACGCCGCCACCGGAAAACGCATCGCCAAGCACGGCGCCTGGTTTGTGCGCTTCCGCAACAAGTCCAAGGTCGAGGTCAAGGGCAAGCTCGTGTTCTGTGGGGTGGGCGACACCGCAGTCGCCGCCAAAGCCTCAATCGCCGTGCTGCACTTCGACACGGAAGGCAGCCGCGACGGCCGCTACCTGATGGGCAAGCTGCGCAGCCTGGCGAGCAAGGCGGCCAAGTTCGGCGCCAAGGGCTGCGTCCTGGTCATGAAGGAAATGCCCAGTCCGTTGCTCGCGGCTTTCGGAAATTCGGGAGTGTCGTTTCCCGGTCGGCCGGCGGTCTCCAACCCCAAGGCGCGACGCGGTCGCGGCGGCAACATCTCCGCGAAGGTCCCGACCGTGCTCGTTTCCGGTAAGGACGCCGAGGGCGTTCTCTCCAGGATCGGGCTGTCGCCTGACATGGCTTACGACGCCGAGGAAGACCTCGCGGTTGGCAAGAAGTCCAAGTCGAACGTCCGTCTCACGGCGATCCGCAAGAAGCAGAAGAAGAAGGCGCTCAACATATGCGCCTACATCGAGGGCCGTCACAAGAAGCTCAAGAGCGAAGCGATCGTGTTTTCGTGCCACATGGATCACCTCGGTCTCACCGCCGACGGCGGTTGCTTCAACGGCGCTGACGACAACGCATCCGGTTCGTCGACCGTGCTCGAGATCGCCGAGGCATTCGCCAAGCTGAAGCCGAGCGAACGTCCGCAGCGAAGCGTCATCTTCCTCGCGGTCTCCGGCGAAGAGCTCGGACTCTGGGGCTCGGCTCACTTCGTGGACAACCCGACCTGGCCGATCAAGAAGATCATCGCCGACATCAACATGGACATGCTCGGCCGCAACACGGACAAGGTACCGAACGACACGGTCGCCCTGACGCCGACCTATCGCATCAACTACTACTCGACCTTGGCGCGCGAGACCGCGTGGCTCGGCAAGGCGTTCGGTCTGCAGATGGCGAACGGCGATCGCTTCTTCCAACGCAGTGACCACTGGAACTTCGCCAAGAAAGGCCTTCCGGTGGTCTTCTTCTGCGACGACGAACACGCCGATTACCACATGCCGACCGACACCGCCGAGAAGCTCGACTATGCCAAGATGGAGAAGATCGCGCGGCTCGCCTTCCTGATCGGGTACCGCACCGCAAACGCCAAGGGCAAGCCGAAGAAGCTCGGTCGACGCAAGGACTGGTTCAAGTAGGCGGGTGCGCTCCCAAGTCGAAGGCGTTCCCTGGCCGAAGATAGATGGATAGGCTCAACGCTTCTCTCCCCGAAGATCACACATGACTAGCCCCACACTGATCGAACACATCCGGCAGACCGAAGGTCATCACCCAGGTGCCACGGGTGAGTTGAGTCGCATCCTGGCGCGCCTCTCCTTGGCGGGGCGGATGATCGCGCAGCGCTTGCTCAACGCCGGTTTCCTCGGTGAGCACGGCGACACCGGTCAGATCAACGTGCAGGGCGAGGTCGTGCAGAAGCTCGACGAGTTGGCCGACAGCATCTTCGTGCGCGTGTTCGAGAGTCACCCCGGCGTCTGCGGCATCGGCTCGGAGGAACGCTCGAAGATCCACGCCTACGACGACGAGGAATCGAAGAGCGGTCGCTACATGATTCTCTACGATCCTCTCGACGGCTCGGGGAACATCGACATCAACGGTAGCCTCGGCACGATCTTCTCGGTGCACCAGAGGGACGACATCAGGGGTGCCGTGGCCGAGGGTGACTTCCTCCAGCCCGGCAACGCGCAGATTGCGGCCGGCTACATTCTGTATGGCCCGGCGACAGTCTTCGTTTACACGGCCGGCGGTGAAGGCAGCGTCTACGGGTTCACGCTCGATCGTTCGATCGGCGAATTTTTCCTTACGCATCCCGACATCCGCATGCCGGAGACCGGCGGCAGCTACAGCGTCAACGAATCCAACGAGCCCAAGTGGAACGATGACGTCAAGGAGCTCGTCGCATCCTATCGCCAGGGACGTGCACCAGTCGGCGAGCGCGTCGCGCGCTACACGGGCGCCCTCGTCGCCGACTTCCACCGCACGTTGCTCAAGGGCGGCATCTTCATGTATCCCGGCCTCAGCGATCGGCCGCGTGGCAAGCTGCGCTACCTCTACGAGGCCGCGCCCCTGTCCATGGTCGCCGAGCGCGCCGGAGGCGCCTCGACTGATGGCAAGATCCGGACCCTCGATTTGCAGCCGACCGAGTTACACGAACGCTGCCCCCTGTTCATTGGAAGCCGCGGCGACGTCGAGTACGCGACCTCGTCCTTAGAGTAAGCGGCAGGACATCGTAGACTGCTGACGGCTGCGACTAGGCGAGAGTGGCGGAACGGCAGACGCGGCGGACTTAAAATCCGCTCCCCGTTAGGGGGTCCGGGTTCGAATCCCGGCTCTCGCACCAGCTCAGGTCTTGGAGTCGAGCGCTGGACGACACGCGGGCTAGTGACGATAGAGCGCGTCGAGGTCGCGGAAGTGGTTCATCCCGGCGGTCATGTCGGGATGATCGCGCACGCGCCTGGCCTCTTGGTGCGTTGCCCCGGCGATTGGCGTTCGCAGCATGGTGAAGCAGTCGGTGCGGTGGGGGGAGCCCCACTGCACCAGCTCTTGTGAACGACATTCCAGGCCGAGGTCTGTGCTGGCTTCGTGGATGATGTCAGCGGATACGCTGGCGTCTCGCCAGTGCGGATTCTCGATGGACACGGTGCCGTCGTCGATGACGAACGTGGCCAAGTTCGAATGGTGGAGGAATGCGTGCCCCCCCACGGGCCAGCACGCGCGCCAACTCTTGCAAGTAGCCTTGCATGACCTCGTGCTAGACGTGCACGAGCGAATCCAAACTGACCGCCAGGTCGACGCTGCGGTCCTCTACGTCGGGAAGCGAGCGGGCACCGTTATCCGACGACCAGCGCCCGCGAACTCCTCAGCCGAAGGACTCGACCGCGGTGGTGGGTGGATGGTCCCCGGCAAGTCGTCGCGGCCCTCGCGGGTCGCTTGCTTCGGGGCCAGTCGGCCATCGAAAACCCCTATGCTGATTGGTAGAATCTGACTGCTGGAACATCGGCCAGGCCCAACCGCCCCATGCGTGCGGATTGCGCCAGCTGTAAGAACCCGGCCCGGTGACACCGATGGACTTCCACGACCCGATGCATCACTTCCGAAGAGCCCTGTTTCTGGTGTGCCTGATAGCCCTGGCCGCTTGCAGCGGTGATTGGTTCGTGACGAGCATCTTCGGCTCTGGTGGCGGCTCGCCGGTTGTCCCGCCGACGCCGAATGCCTTCAACGAAGTGACCACGGCGGCGGGGCTGAGATACCCTCCTCCCCAGCTGACGATCATGCCGATCGGGGCGGGCGCCGCCTGCGGCGACTACGACGGCGACGGCTGGATCGACATCTTGGTGTTGCGCGGCCGCAACCTGCCGACGCTCTTGTTCCGTAACCGCGGCAACGGCACCTTCGAAGAAGTCGGTGCGAAGGCTGGCCTCGATATCACAGGCAACACGTGCGGGCCCTGCTTCGCGGACATCGACGGCGACGGCCATCTCGACCTTGTAGTCGGCGGTGTCGTCGACACGCCATTCAGGATGTACCTGAACCTCGGAAACGGCACGTTCAAGGACATCACGGCGCAGTCCAAGATCGTTCTCAGCGGCCTCAGTTGCGGGTCTGCCTTCGGTGACTACGACCTGGACGGCGATCTTGACCTCTTCATCACCCGTTGGGAGCGCCAGCACCCGACGCGCAAGGCCGACGAATACCTCTGGCGCAACAACGGCGATCTGACCTTCACCGACGTTAGCGTCGAGAGCCAGATCTCGAAGACGGTCCGTGTCAACGTCCTCCAGGGTGACGTGACCTTCACGCCTAATTTCGCCGACGTGAACAACGACGGCTGGCCCGACCTGCTCCTCGTCGCCGACTTCGTGTCGAGTCGCATCTACATCAACAAGAAGGACGGGACCTTCGAGGACACGACGACTCCGAACATCAACGATGACAACGGCATGGGCGGCGCGGTTGCCGACTACGACAACGACGGCGACCTCGATTGGTTCGTGACGAGCATCTTCGATGATGATCCGAAGAAGTGGACCGGCAACCGCATGTATCGCAACAAGGGCGATGGCACTTTCGAGGATGTGACGACCCAAGCCGGTGTGCGCGAGGGTGGTTGGGGTTGGGCCTGCAGCTTCTCTGACTTCAACCAAGACGGCTACCTGGACATCGCGCATGTCAACGGCTGGCACGCTGACGTCCTGCCATTCGTGTTGGACCCATCGCGATTGTACATGTCGAACGGGGACGGCACGTTCACCGAGTCGGCCGAGCAGTTCGGGTTCCTCGACCAGGGCCAGGGCCGCGGCATGATGTGCTTGGACTACGACAACGACGGCGACCTGGACATCTTCGTCGAGAACCTCGATCAACCGTGGCGGCTGTTCCGTAACGACCTCGAAAAGGGCAACTACTTGATCGTGACGCTGCGCGCTCCGTCACCCAATACCGCGGCGGTCGGCGCACGCGTCCACATCAGTACTGGCGGCAAGAACCAGATGCGCGAGATCCACTGCGGCAGCAACTACATCTCGCAAGATCCGTCGAATGCACACTTTGGCCTCGGCACGGCAACGGTGATCGACTCCCTGACGGTGATCTGGCCGGACAGGACCGTCACGGTGAAGACCAACGTGGCCGTGAATCAACGGCTCGTGATCACCAAGTGACGGGCGCGGGCTTCCGCACCGGGCGGCGACGGGCACCCTAGCATCGCTTCTACCTCTGGAAGCTCGTGCAAGCAGGCCCCACTTCCCTGCGCGCCGCGCTAGAATGCCGCGCGAGACCATTCCTGACGGGAGTTTCTACATGAGAGTCGCAACGTTGCAGTCGCTCACTCTGGCGTTGGCCGGGTGCGTGGTTCTATTTAGCCCAAGAGGCGTCGCGCAAACGGACGTGGAGACGACCATTCGCTTTGCGCCACCGAAGCGGATCATGGCCGGTGATGTCTTTCTCGGTGAGAACCG
Source organism: Planctomycetota bacterium (assembly GCA_002685965.1). Lineage (GTDB taxonomy): Bacteria > Planctomycetota > UBA1135 > UBA1135. Next base: position 28,652 of record NYZE01000076.1, read on the forward strand.
ACTCTATCCGTCGCCCGCCATGCACGATGTAAATGGCGACGGCCGGGCCGATATCGTGATTGGCGACCTGTTCGGCAAGGTGACGGTTGCCCCTCACACGGGCAAGCCGATGTCGTACGGGGCGGAGGAAGAGGTCAAGGACCGCGAAGGGGAGCAGCTCAAGTTCCACAACTGGTGATGCATCGGCATGGGTTCACAGTTTGTGGACTTCAATGCTGATGGCCACGTGGACTACCTGTCCGCGACCTTCGACGGCTCGCCGCACATCAGCTACGGCAGCAAGGGAGGCTTCAACGAACCGGTGCGCCTGAAGGATGCCCAGGGGCAACGGATCCTCATCTCGTCCTACTGGGACTATGACGAGCGCGCGCACCTGAAGACCGACCGTGCGCTCAGCAAAGGCAATGCGCCAGCTGAGCGGTGCATCTCGGCGTTGGCCTTCGACTGGGATGGTGACGGCGACAACGACTTGCTCCTCGGCAGCTACGAGAAGGGGCATCTCTACCGCCAGATGAACGAGGGCACGAACAAGGAGCCGAAGTTCACAGGCAAGAACCTCGCCGTGATGGCGGGCAAGCAGCCGTTCGCGCTGCCTGCCAAGATGACCACGCCCCGTCTTGTGGATTGGGACGGCGACGGCGACATGGACCTCGTGGCTGGCAGCTTCGGTGACTCTTTTGGCCAGAGCAGCGTTGGCGGCGGCGTCTACCTCTCGCGCAACAACGGCGCGAAGGGCAAGCCGGCCTTTGGCAAGCTCGAGACGTTGATCGCGCCAAGCGCCAAGGGGATGACGGCGCCGACGCGTCCGGACGCGGGCCTGTATCCCGAGGTCGTCGACTACGACGGCGATGGCGATCTCGATCTGGTGGTCGGCGGTTACTCCTTGTGGACGCCGAAGGGCCGCGAGCTCAACGCTAAGGAGAAGGCAAAGGTCACCGCGCTCAGGGCGCAACTGGCGGCGCTCACCGGTCGGCGTTCGAAGTTGTTGCGCAAGATCTCCGCGGAGGTCACCGAGGCAACGGTCGGCCTCGATCCCAAGAGCAAGGAGTGGCGGGCCAAGGTGAAGCCTATCCGGGCGAAGTACCGCCCGGTCGAGGAAGAAAGACTAGCCGTGTCGAAGCAGCTCAAGGCCTTGGTGCCCGGGCCGCAGCGCCGGTCCTTCGTCTGGTTGTACGAGCGGTTGTAGTCAGTCGAAACGCGGGCGCCGGCGGACACGGGGCGAACCCCGACCATATCCTGCAGGCGGTGGCGCCTGCGGGCCCCACTTCATGGGCGCACTCGCGTAGCAGAACAACGGGCGCTTCGAAGTCGTCGATGGGGGACGTTTGAGCGGTCCCTTGGGCCGCTTCCCGTTCCCGCTCGGTCCGCTACACTACCGCTTGCTTTTCTCTGTCCTCTTCCCATGGGAATCCCCCTATGCGTTCAGCATCTCTAGCCCTCGCCGGTGTCGTTCTGCTCTCAGCCGCTCTGACTGCCCAAGGCGACGCGCCGCCGGCCGATGTTGGTGGTTGCTGGCAGATCGTTGCCGAGTTCGATCCGACCAAGGCGACGAACCCGTTTACCACGAGCAACCAGATCCACATGATCCCCGCAGATCGGCCTGGCAAGTTCTGGGTGGGGGTGACTTGCGCCGGCCTCCTTGCCGCGAACGGCGGCAAGGGCGGGAGCGACATCCTGACTGGAGAGTGGTACGCACCGCTCGGCCCCAACCCAGCGCGGGTGGTGTGGGACAAAGGGAATGCGCACCCGAGCAATCCGATCAACACGCCGAACAATGAGTTCGGCTTCACGATGCTCGACAGCGGCACCGGTTTGCGTACCTACGCGGTGTGGGATGACATCACTGGCCGCAGTCTGGCGCTCGCCTACTACGACAACGCAGCGAAGGCCTGGCTGAAGATTCCCGTTAACACTCCGGCTGGCTACGTCGGCGACCCCTCCATCGGCAACATCGACGGCAAGACGTGGCTCTTCTACATCCTCGGCATTAACATCGCCGCCATACCGATCACGCTGACCCCGACCAAGGGAACGGTCCCTTTGTCCCAAGCGGTCACCCTCATCACGGGCGTGGCGCAAGCACACTCACCGACGCCGATCGTCGACAACAACGGCAACGTCACGGGCTTCAGTCATCACGAGACGGGAAGTGGCGATAGCGATCACTACTTCTCGTTCGACCTGCTTTCGAGCACCGCGTCCGTCAAGCCGCTGACCTGGGACACCACACCTTGGTCCAACAACGGTGGCTTTGCGGGAGGGCGCATCTTCGACGCGCACTCCGGACCGCCGTCGACCGCTCAGGCATGCGCGGGCAACCCGGCTGGCTATCGGATCTACTCGCGTGATGTCTACTTCTGCGCTGGCGGGCGGGCCCAGATCGGCAACACGATGCCGATCCACGCCTATGTAGCTCCCGGCTTCAAGGCTGGGATCACTTCGGTCTTCTTCATGGGCCTCGCCTACCTGACGCCTTGCGTGAAGATCACTCCATGGGGTTGCCTTGGCGTGAATCCCTCTTTCCTGTTGCCGCTTGGCGCCGGGGCCCACAGTCCTCTCACCGGTCAGGCTTCGATCATCGCGCCGATCCCCAACGACGCCGGGCTCAAGGGCTTCACGTTGCCGATGATGTCGCTCGCGATCGACGCCAACCTGACCCGCACACCTCCGTTCTGGCTCAGTAACTCGGCAGCGTTCACGATCAGCCCGAACTGATCAGGCTGGCTGGTATCGCCGTTTGCATCGCCGGCTTGCCCAGCGCGCAGACGGCGGTCACGCCAATCACGGAGAATCACGGAGACCGAGCGTGCAAAGTTGCACGCTCGGCTCATGCCTTCGGGAAGCGCGGCGTGGCTGCGTGGCGGCGGCAAACCCGAGACGTGGTCGTGCGATGTCTACGATTGCCTTGCTCTGCCGCGCCAGGGCCGAAGTGCGCTAGCGCTTGCCGCTCACCGGCACGGACAACTCGGCTCCCTTGATGGAGTTCTGCCCAACCCTCAAATCGACCTCGCCGCGGACATGCTTGCCGTCGACCTTGGTCGAAGCACAGAGGCCGTAGCGGAGTCCCCTATCGGGAATGAAGCGTGCGGTGAAGTGCCCCTTCGCGTCCGTGGTCGTCGGCAGTAACTGTCGGTTCAAGGAGCTGATGACTCCTTGCAGCGAACTGCCGATGCTGCTCCACGACGTCGTTCTGATACGGATGTTGGCACCGGCGAGTGGGTTGCCATCGGCGTCAACGACGCTGCCAGCAACGGTGCTGAAGGGCAGCATGTCGATCGGCCCGCGCTCTGCCTTGGCGGCACCGACGTGGTAGTGGTTCTCGCCGTGCGCCACGATCACCGGTTCGGCTTTGTGGCTCAGTAACCGGCAGCGGCCACGACGGTCGGTGCACGTCGGTCGCAGCAGGGAGTCATCGAGATTGTGGAGATTCTTGGCCCACGGGCCAAGGGTCCACACGCTCACGAACTCGGCCGGACGCCCATCGGGTAGGCGCAGTCGGAGATCGACGACGCGCAGCTTGTCGAGGTCGATGTCGGTCGCGGTGGGGTCCTTCGTGATCTTGTGCAGGAGGAGGTGATCGACCGGAACCCAGATGACGCTGGATTGGGACAGCTTGCCAGCTTGCTCGCCGATCAGGCCCTCGAGCAATGCTGGCGCCACCAGGAGCGCCAACTGCAGGTCCGAGGAGCGCTCGCAAATCCCGTGGATTGCGTAGCGGCCCTCGCTGTCGATGTCGGTCCACTCGTAGGTGTGGAAGTGGGACCAGCTCTTCTTGTTGATCGGCGTGGTGCCGGGCAGCTTGCAGAGGAGTCTCAGACCTGCTGCGCTTGCCCTGTCGATGCCGCGAATGACGCCTCGTAGCGTGAAGCCTCGTTTCGCTTCCAGCACGAGTTCGTTGGTGCCAGCGCCCGCCTCCAACTCCTCGTCCTTCAGGGACCGCAACCCGCCCCCCCGTTTGTTGCTCAAGCCACCACGTACCATCGCGTAGCCTGGGGTGCGCGCCGTGAAGTTCAAGCGGTAGTAGCGCGAGCGTTTACCGTCTGACCGGACCGGGCTCGGTACGAGCATCGTGCAAACGCCGTTCTCGTCAGTATGTGCTGTCGGAGGGTGCAGTGCTCGGTCGCGGTCGCGCGCCGTGCGAAGGTGGACGGAGCCGCCGAACGTGACGCGAGCCTTCGCCAGCGGCTCCTTGGTCGCCGCATCGATGACACGTACCGGGACGCGCAATGGCGGCGGTAACGTGACACGGAGGTCGGCTTCGAGGTCTAGCTTCGTGCTGTAGATCGTTGCGTCGTCTTGTCTGAGCTCGATCCAGACCGGGGTGGCGACGCCGTCGACCGCGACAGCGCCCTCGGCGTCGAGTTCGATGGGGTGATGAACGCCGAGGGCGTCGACTGCGCGCAGAGTCACCTTGCAGACCTTCTGCCAGGCATCGAGGCCACTGACCTGCAGCTCCAGGCGATCGGGAGCGTCCTTGACTTCCACCAGACGCGCGACTCGCCCGGCCACGAGTTCGTGCACGACCGCGGTCACGCGCTTCTTGTCGCCGGGGAGCATCGCCCAGGCCGAGTAGGTGCGTCCGCGGATCAGCTTCGCGCGGAAGCGGCCCCGGTTTCCGGTCGTTGCCCGCGCAGTATCCGGCACTTGCGCGGCAAGAGTGAGGCTGTTGGCGGGGGAGTGGAGCACGACCTGGGCGCCGACCCACGGCTCGCCGGCAGTGCCGTTGACGCTACCGAGCAGTCGGTCACGCTGCTGCGCTGCGACGGACGTCGACACACACAGGATCAGCGCGAGCGATGCCTTCATCACGGAGCGAACATCATCGGGGCGCGCACCTCGGCGGCAGTGTCCGGGCTGACCAGCAGGGACACGAGTTCGAGCGCGAACTCGAACGTGACGCCCGGCCCTTGACCGGTGACCAGCTTGGGATCGACGCAGACCGGCACTTCCTCGTAGCTGCCAGCGTATGGTTCGACGCCATCGCGCACGGATGGATGCGAGGTCATGCGCTTGCCGCGACAAACACCAGCAGCTGCCAACACGGTAGGCGCAGCACAGATCGCGGCGATCCAGCGGTCTTCCTCCTCGAATCGACGCAGCAGGCCGATGACCCGCTGATCCTCGGCAAGGCGGCGCGCTCCTTCGGCGCCGCCGGGCAGCACGATCGCGTCTGCGTTCTCCTCGCCGCTCAGCACACCTTCGTGCCCGAGGAGGACGTCGTAGCTCGCGCGCACCAGTGCCTCGTCGAGTCCTCGCAAGGCGACCGTGGCGCCGGCGCGGCGCAGCACGTTGGTGATGATCACGGCTTCCATCTCCTCGACGCCTTGTGCGAGTGGGATCAGTATGCGGATGTCGGTCATGGATGTCCTCTGCCCTGAAGAAGACCCCGGTGGGGGCAGGAATCGTAGCCCTTTTCTGAGCCATTTTCGTCGGGGCGACCTCTTCTGCGTGTGATGGTCATCTCGGCGTTGGTTTGCTTACTCTGCCGCTACTTCTCCCTGACCGTTATCCGCCCCCGCAGCAGGCCCTCCTTCGATCGCCAAAGAGACAGCAAGGGTGAACGTCTGCCGCGGGTTTGCATCAGGACCTGGCGCAGGTGCTTGGTGCCGCCTTCGATCGGGTAGTAGCTGTCCGATCTGTCGAACTCTTCGAGGAAGCCGAGCACGATGTCCTCTTGCTTGATGCCCAGCTCGGCCGCTGGTCCGTCGGGCTGGAGCGCGGCGACGCGCAGCATTTCAAAGCGGCCGCGGTGTCGGTAGTGCCGGCTCAGGGTTTCGGCGATCGTTCTTGTAAGGGCTCGGTTCGCATACGGATCGACGGGTTCGAGGCGCATGCCCGACAACTGATAGACGGTGGCGTCGTCGCGGTCCCAGCCGTGCACGCGTCGCCACTTGGCCTTGCCGTTCGTCGACACGTAGAGCGACACGGCCTGGTTGGCGTTGTAGGTGATCAGAGCCTTGGCGAAGTCTCGCTGCGTGGTGATCTTCTTCTTGCCGACTTGCAGGATGCGGTCACCGCGTCGGATGCTGGCCCGATCGCCAGGTCCGCCCTGGGTGACTGCGGCAACCACGACCTCGCCCTTGCTGTCGCGCAGTGTCAGCCCTGTCCAGACGCCGACTTCGGCGAAGTTCAACAGCTGTTGTTCGAACACCTGGCGAACGTGATTGACCGGGATCGCATAACCGATGTTCTGCGACTCGAGTTGCATCAGCGTGTTGATTCCGATCAGTTTCCCCGTGATGTCGAGCAGAGCGCCGCCCGAGTTCCCCGGGTTGATCGCGGCGTCCACCTGCAGAAGCTCCTTGAACACGATCGGCCGGCTCTCGTAGCGCGGTGTGACGTTCAGCGCGCGGTTGACGGCGGACAAAACTCCAGTCGTGACCGTGTTGGCCTGCCCGCGTGGGTTGCCGATCGCGATCACGGTCTCGCCCACCATGAGGGTGTCGGAGTTGCCCATCTCGATAGGGGAGAAGCGTGAGCGGGTCCCGTCCTTGTGCTGGATGACCAGAAGGGCCAGGTCGTTCTCGCGTGACTCGTTGAGCACCTTCGCTTGCAGCACCTGTCCGTCGCGAAGGGCGACGCGCACCTGGAACTGCCGAATCCGGTCGCGCAGATGAACCACGTGCCAGTTCGTGAGGATGAGGCCCTCTTCGCTGACGATGACGCCCGAGCCCTCGCCGTGCTTGCGAAAGCGTGGACCCTCCCGCGTCTGGATCAGGTCGCCGACCTGGATGTTGACGACGGATGGCCCGGCTTTCTTGACCGCACGTACAACCGGCGTGATGCGGATTGCGTCGACTTCTCGCGTGTGGGACTCGGCCTTGAGCCGACTGGTCTGTGCCGGAAGAGCCGTGCCCAAGAGCGCGGTGAGAAGCGGAATGTGGATGCCCTTCATGTTCAGCGAGTGTCCGAGGACGGGAGCTGATACGAGTTTGGCGCGGAGTTACTCCTAAGTCTCCTGTGTAGGCGGTTGGCTTCGCGCAAGGGGCGTCGCCGAGGCCGTGGGGAGATCCCGCGGACTGCTCCTTTGACAGAACACTCGCCACGATCTTCCGGGGCGTTCCAACTACGTTCCGTAGTAGAATGGTGTTTTGTCGCGAGCAGAGGCTCGCGGACTGGGTGCGGTCGGCGGGCCGCGCCGTTTGCGCCAGGAGAGTGGCTCTCGGGTGCCCCCCCACGGCAGGGTGACTGTCACCGTCGGCAGTCTCGGGGCGGGGCCGGAAGGAGGCCGGATGAGGGCCGTCGGGGCCGCGTTGTTGTTCTTGTTTTCGCCCCTGGCGCGCCCGCGTCAGACTGTCGCCCAGGGGGCCAGCTCGGCAGAGGACTTCCACCTCGAGGTGGGCCTCTCGAGCGCGGTGTAGCGTGTATGGGGTGACGCCACGAGTCTCGATTGGGGTGCCGGTCTACAACGGGGAGAGCTATCTCGCCGAGGCCCTGGACTCGCTGCTTGCGCAGACATTCTCGGACTTCGAGATCGTCGTTTCCGACAACGCGTCCTCGGACGGAACCGAAGAACTCTGCCGGCGTTACGCCGCGGCCGACGGGCGCATGCGCTACCTGCGCCAGGGGCGCAACGTCGGCGCGGCACGCAACTACAATGTCGTGTTCGAGGAGTCGCGTGGCGAACTCTTCAAGTGGGCCGCGCACGACGACGTGATCGCGCCGACCTTTCTCGAGCGCACGGTCGAGGTCATGGAGCGCGAGACGGACGTTGTCGCGTGTTACCCGAAGACGCGCTACGTCGATGCTGCCGGTGCGTTGTTGCGTGATACGACCGAGCAGCTGTCCGTGGCGGACTCGTCAGTGCAGCGCCGCGTCGAACGACTGGTCGACCTTTCCATCGCCGGCGACGACGTGTTCATGTCGATCTTCGGACTGTTCCGGAGTAGTGCGCTGCGACGAACGCAGCTGATCCGAGCGCAGTGCGCTTCCGACCAGCTGCTCCTGTTCGAGCTGGTCTTGCTCGGGCGGCTCGTCGAGGTGCCTGAACTCCTGTTCCTGCGACGCATGCACGACGGAGTCTCGATGGTGAAAAACGCGACGCCTCACGCACAGCAGGCCTGGTTCGATCCGGATCAGAAGCGTCGCGTCGTCATGCCGATGTGGGAGCTGTGGGCGGTGCACCGTGAGGTGCTGCGGGCCAGTGACCTGTCCAGCTCGGACAAGCGGCGTTGTCGCTGGCACCTGTTTCGTCGCTTCGTGCGCAAGTGGCCGGCGCTCGGCGGCGAGATCAAGAAGGCGGCGTTTCAACTGTTCGGGCGGCGATGAGCGAACAGCCTGAGATCGAAGAAGCGGAGGGGATGGAACCGGTTTCGATCGCGACCCGGTGGGGGACCATCGGTCATCTCGGCGCCCAAGGTGTGCGGCTGGTCGCCTTCTTCGTGCTGCTATCCATGATGGGGCGCGACGAGTTCGGCGTGTTCGAGGCGGCCCTGTTCGTGACCGGTCTCGCCGAGATGATTCGGCTCGCTGGCTTGCCGGAGTTTCTGATCCAGGCACGCGAGCTACCGGCGCGTCTGCTCGCCAGCGTGTTCTGGCTCAACCTCATCGTGGCGTTCGCCATGAGTGGGGTGCTTTGGTTGAGTGCTGGTCCGATCGCGGTCGCGCTCAACGAACCACGGGCAGCGAGCTTGATCAGCTGGCTCGGCTTGGCGTTTCCGGTCTTGGCGCTCACCCAGGTGCACGAGGCGTTACTGCGTCGGCAGCTGCGGTTCGGAGCCCTCGCGGCTGCGCAGATCGCGGGGCCCGTCGCCTACATGGTCGCCGCTGTGCCGCTGGCTGCCTACGGGTACGGTCCGACGGCCTTCATCTGGGGTACGCTGGCTGACGTTGGAGTTACGACGTTCGTCCTGTGGACGGTGTGTGAGTTCCGGCCCAAAGGCGGCTTCCGACTCGGGGATGCACGGAGCGCCTACGGCTTCAGCCTTGCCCTGACCGCTGCGGACATCGTGCACTGGGTGACGTCGATGTCCGACCGCGCCATCGTACTCCTTTTCTTCGGCACAAAGGCGCTCGGCGTCTATGGGACGGCCAGGCGATTGCTACTGCAGCTCGCCAAACCGCTGACGCTGATTTATGCGAAGGTCGGCTATCCTGCGCTGGTCGCGTGCGCGAACGATGCCGAGGCGTTGCGCTCGCGCTACCTGCGGGCGCTCGGTGGCGTTGCCTTGCTGACGTTCCCAGGCATGGCCGTGCTCGCGGTGTTGGCCGGCCCCTTCGTGGCTCTGCTCAACAACGCGGAATGGGATGGCACAGTGCCATTGATCCGGGTGTTCGCGCCGGTGACGGCGGTGTTGGTCGTCGCATCGACCGTGGGCGCCATCTACAAGGTGCGTGCGCGCACTGGCCTCCTGCTGCTGTGGAACCTCGGCTCGGGCACCTTGCTCCTTGGCTCCTATCTGTTCGGGGCCAAGTGGGGGCCCACCGGGATTGCCGTCACGAGTACCGCCGTTGTGCTGCTCTTGCTGTGGCCGGCGTTTGCGATCCCGTGCGGCTTGATCGGTCTGCGCGCTGGCCAGGCGTTGCGGGTCTTGGTCACTCCCCTGCTGATCGGCGTCATCACGGGGGCGGCGGCGTTGGTGGCAGCCGCCAGCTGTGCCGCCTTCGAAGCCGGGTCGAAAACCGAGCTCGTGGCTGGCCTCGTCGTCGCAGCGCTGGCTTTCCCGCTGCTCGCGTTCAAGCTCCGACCGACCGGGCTCGAGGATCTCATTGCCGTCGTCGCGCGGCGAAGAACCTGACGCAGAGCAGTTGTGGATCATGTCCGGCGGGTGGGCGGCCTCCGGCAGTGAGTATTCGGTCTTGGGCGTGGATCCCAGGCTAGGATGCCGATCGCCGCACAGGGACCTCAACATGATTGCAAAGACTGTCTCTCTCCTTCTGCTCATTGCCTCGACCGTCGCCGGCCAGAAGGTCGACGATGTTCTGCTCACCTCGATGCGCTGGCGCCACATCGGTCCGTTCCGGGGCGGTCGTTCGGCGGCATGCACCGGCGTTGTCGGTGATCGCAACACCTACTACTTCGGCGCGTGCGGCGGGGGTGTATGGAAGACGACCGATGCCGGTCGCAGTTGGCGCAACGTGTCAGACGGTTTCTTCGGCGGCTCGATCGGTGCGGTGGCGGTCAGCGACAGCGACCCGAACGTCGTCTACGCGGGCGGCGGCGAGGTCTCGGTGCGCGGCAACGTGTCGCACGGCGGCGGCGTGTGGAAGTCGACCGACGCGGGCAAGACCTGGGAGCACGTGGGGCTCTCGGACACACGCCACATCCCGCGAATTCGCATTCACCCGGACGATCCGGACACGGTATGGGTCGCGGCGCTCGGTCATTTGTTCGGGCCGAACGAGCAGCGCGGCGTGTTCCGTTCCAAGGACGGCGGCAAGACCTGGAAACGTGTGTTGTTTGCCAACGCGAACGCAGGCGCGTGTGACCTGTGCCTCGATCCGACCAACGCGCGCGTGCTCTACGCCTCCACCTGGCGCGTGCGGCGTATGCCGCACGCGCTCGAGTCGGGCGGCGAGGGCTCGAAGCTGTGGAAGAGCACTGACAGCGGTGACACCTGGGACGAGCTGTCGGACAACTCCGGCATGCCCAAGGGCACGATCGGGATCATTGGCGTCGCGGTCGCGCCGTCGCGGCCGGAACGCGTCTGGGCCCAGGTCGAGAACGAGAACGGCGGGATCTTCCGCTCCGAGAACGGTGGTAAGACATGGAGCAAGGTCAACTCCGAGCGGATGCTGCGCCAGCGAGCTTGGTACTACACGCGCATTGCTGCTGACCCGAAGGACGCGGACGTGTTGTACGCGATGAACGTCAGCTTCTATCGCTCGAAGGACGCTGGGAAGTCGTTCACGAAGCTCGGCACGCCGCACGGTGACAATCATGACATGTGGATCGATCCGCACGATCCTCTGCGCATGATCGAAGCCAACGACG
>NYZE01000077.1 GCA_002685965.1 Planctomycetota bacterium
CGACAGATCGGCGTCGACCGGCAGTTCACGACCGACGACGCCCGCATCAAACTCAAACGTCTATACCCGAAAGTCGTAGAATGACGCGCCACTAGGTGGGTCATGTGTCACTCCCTTTCGGAATTTCGAAGCCCGGATGAAGATGGTTCCGCCGCCCGCCCAAACGCTATTGATGCGACCGAACCACGAGTGTCCCGTCGTCATCGATGGAAACGACGGTCACGGTTTCAAAAGATTCAATGGGTTCATCCTGATCCGTCCGTGCGGACAACAGCTTGCGCCGGCCGCTGACGACGACCTGCGCCTGACCAAGGCCTTTGCCGGGCGGGATCGGCAGGTACGCCCGTCCGGTGGTGCCGATGCAGGTTTGGATGTCGTAGGTGATAATCCGTTCGAATTTCGTCCGGACGTACCACATCATGGTCGCCGCCAGCGCCATCATCGCGGCGCCAAACCCAATCGCGACGAATGCCGAGAGCGGCGAACTGAGGTTCCAATCCGTGCGGGCGGCAAAGCCCATCCAGCCCGCGCCCATGAAGAACGCGAGAATTGAGAGCAGTGAGAACAAGGCAAACGCGCCGGTGGAATCCGGATGCCCGCTCGTATCGACGGGCGCGTCGACATCCAGATCGATGTCCGCGTCGAGGCCGTCGTCGCCGAAATCACCGAATAGCATCATCAGGCCCAGACGGATCATGAACAGCGTCGAAGAGATCAACGCCATGTACAGGTAGACCGCGCTATCGCTGAAGCGATTGAGCTCTTCGAACATGTCCAGGAAGGCGAGCATGACATCCAACCCCCGTCGGGAGAGGCGGCGTGCCGCAGGTCGGCCATGATGCCGCAAGCCCACGAACACCCAAGTCGCCCAAGGGTACCGCCGCGCAGCTCACCGGGTCAAGCGCAGGGGCGGGAATAACGGCCGCATTCATACCAAATTCGTGATCTGCCCCTGGCTTCCCGCAGGGCGGAGATCGACTAGAATGTGACACTTCGCCACTTGACCGACGATCCGACGCATGAGCCCGAACGGCAATATCCAATCCGCGATGCGCCTGGCCGCGGCCGAATCCATCGGCGAGCGGCTCGAGAACGTCCGCGCCCGTATCGCGGGCGTCCTGGACAACACGGATATCGAACAGGTGCACCAGATGCGTGTCGCCAGCCGGCGCCTGCGGGTCGCGCTGAAGCTGTTTAGCCCCGGGCTACCGGGCAAACAGGCGGCGCGGTGGTCCAAATCGATGCGTCGGGTGACCCGGACGCTGGGTCCGGCCCGCGATCTGGATGTGCAGACGCAGTTCGTGCAGTCGTACCGTGACGCCCATCCCGATGCGAAGCTGGCGCGCGGGCTCGACCGGCTGATCCTGCGTCTGCAGCAGCGGCGTGATCGTCAGCAGCGGCGCGTTTGCCGGGCCATGGACCGGATTAGTGATTCGGGCGTGCTCGATGAGATGAGCCGCTTCAGCCGCGAGCTGGTCGCGCGGGCGCAGCTGGACCCGGTCCCTCCGGACCCGGCATTGCTGGGCGAACACGCGGCTGACGCGATACTCGGTCATCTCCAATCCCTGCTGGCCTACGAGCCGTTTGTCGAGATGCCCGATCGTGCGGAGGAACTGCACGCGATGCGGATCGCGGCCAAGCGTCTACGTTACGCGCTGGAGGTGTTTGTCCCGATCTACGCCGGGCGCATCAAGCCCTTCATCAAATCCGTCAGGCGCATTCAGACGCAGCTGGGCGAACTGCACGATTGCGATGTCTGGATTGAAGCGTTGCCCAAGTTCCTCGACGACGAGCGCGAGCGCATGACAGCGTATCAGGGACACGCACGCGGCTTCAATCGCCTGACCGACGGCGTCGAACACCTGCTGGCGGACCGCACCCGGCGGCGGCAGGAGGTCCATGAGGAATTCGTCGCGGCATGGCGTCACCTGCGCAAGCAGCAGACGTGGCAAAACCTGATGCTGATGGTCAATGGGCAGTCGGCGTCGGCCGGGCCGGCGGATTCTGCCGCGACGGACGGGGCGCGGGCCGCGACGCTTGCGCGGATCGGATCGCAAAGCGCGAGTGTGACCATCTCACCGCCGCCCCCGCCGGATCCGGCGCCCTGAACACGACGCGAGCCAGGATGGAACCGCGCCAGGCCATGATGCATTTGACGCCGATCAGCGGGGTCGATCCCGTGGGCGATCCGCGGCTGAGCACGGCGCTGCAGTTGGCGGAGGCCTGCGATTATGAGGTGGACCATTCCCATCAGGTGACGCGACTGGCGCTGTGCCTGTTCGATCAACTCCGCGAGACGAGCGGCTATGGTGACGAGGATCGGTTCACGCTCAACGCGGCGGCGCTGTTGCATGACATTGGGTGGATCGAGGGGCGTCGGGCCCATCATAAAACCGCGATGCGGCTGATCCTCGAATCACCCGTTCTCGATTTTGATTCGTCGATGCGCCTGATCGTCGGTCTCATCGCACGGTACCATCGCAAGGCGCTGCCCGATGCCGCCCGCCATCAGCGTTTAGCATCGCTCGATGATGCGGATCAGGGGACGGTGCGCCTGCTGGCGGGTATTTTGCGCACGGCCGACGGACTCGACGGCTCGCACCGAAATGTGGTCAACGCCCTGCGCGTCGATGCCGATAAAGCCCAGGTGCGCATCACCTGTGGCGTGACCGGCGACGGCACATGGGAACAAGAGCGTGCCGAGTCGAAAGGTGATTTGCTGGCCGCGACTTTGAACCGGAGATTGACCGTCCAATGCATGCCCGGCTGACCGAACCCGTGTCGCGCACGGTAGCGTTTCTCGACATCGGCTCCAACTCGATGCACATCCTTGTCGTGCGCATCGAGCCCGATGGTTCGTATGCGGTGCTGACCCGTCAGAAAGAGAGCATCCGACTGGGCGAGGGCGGGTTCACGACGTACGAGTTGCAGCCCGAGGCGATCAACCAGGCGGTGCTGGTCGGCACGCATTTCTCGGAGCTTGCGCGGTCCTTCGGCGCCGACCGCGTGGTGGCCGTGGCGACCAGCGCCACACGTGAGGCGATCAACAAACAGGAATTGCTCGACCGTCTGATGGAATCGGCGGGCATTGAAGTGCGCGTCATCAGCGGCCGCGAAGAAGCACGCCTGATCTATCTTGGACTGGCCAGCGGGGCCAACCTGAACGGGCGCAGCGCCTTGTTCATCGACGTCGGCGGCGGCAGCACCGAGGTCATCGTCGGCGATCAACACGAGCATGAGTTCCTCGACACCATCCGCCTCGGCGCGATCCGTCTGACGAACATGTTTCTGATCGCCGGGGACGACGGGAGTGTCAGCGGCGACCGATACGATCTGATTCAGCAATACATTCGCACCACGGCCGTCCGCACGGTGCAGTCGCTGCAACAGCAGCAGTTCACCGATGTCATCGGATCGTCGGGCACGATCGTCACGCTGGGTGAGATTGCGGCGCAACGTTTTGAGAATCGTGAGTTGCAGCGGCAGGATTCTTTCACTCACAAGCAGATCCGCGAAGTGATCGACATGCTCGCCGGCATGACCAACGCCGAGCGGCTCAAGGTGCCGGGCATGAGCGCCAAACGCGCCGACATCATCATCGGCGGGGCCGCGGGGTTCGACACGCTCATGGCGGACCTGAAGCTTGATCGCATCACCATCTCCGATCGGTCCGTGCGCGACGGTCTGCTGATCGATTACATGTCCCGCGCGCAGGCTCCGACCGACATGCAGGACGTCTCTTTCCGAATGCACTCGGTTCTGCGCCTCGGTCGGCAGTGCCGATTCGATGAAGAGCACGCCCGCCACGTCGCCGAGTTGTCACAGGAACTGTTCGACACGGCACGAGATGCCAAGCTGCACGATCTGGGTGATTGGGAACGCGAACTGCTGCGGTACGCGGCGATGCTGCACGACATTGGCACGTTTCTGTCTTATTCGAACCACCGGTCCCATTCTTATTACATGATTCGCAACGCGGAACTGCTGGGGTTCGACGAGACCGAGGTCGGCATCATCGCGAACACGGCGCTGTTCCATAAGAAGACGTATCCGCGCAAGCGTCACGCCGAGTTCGCCGCCCTCGATGATCACGCCCAGCAGATCGTCCGGGTGCTGTGCGTGGTGATCCGCATCGCTGAATGCCTGGATCGCGCTCACGCCGGCGCCGTGCGGCATGCCCGCATTGAAGTGTCAGGCAAGCGAAAGGCGGTGCTGGAACTGGATTCGGCCGGCGACTGCCATCTGGAGATCTGGGCGGCCCAGATGCACGCCAAGGCATTCCAGCGAAGCTTCGGCCGCGCCCTTGAGATTCGCGTGCATGAGCCAGCGGCGGCGGCAGAGCCGGACTGACGGCGCTGGTGATGCGTACGATGCGATACTGTGTAAAGTCCGAACGTCCGGCTAACGTTCCGGACATACAATGTCGATGGCACTGATCGACCCCCGGCGGATCCTTGGATGAAGACACCGCGAACGGCTCAGACCGATACGCCCACTCCCGTCAAGATTCGATCGAAATCGGTCGCGCCGGCGCTGTTCCTCAATCGTGAGTTGGCCTGGCTGGAGTTCAACCGTCGCGTGCTGCAGCTGGCGCTTGACGATCGCACACCGCTGCTGGAACGCGTCCGATTCCTGAGCATCTTCACGTCGAACCTGGATGAGTTCGTGATGAAGCGCGTGGGCGGTCTGAAGCGCCAGGTCGCGGCGGGTATCGAGAAGCTTTCGCCTGACGGTCGGACGCCCGCCGAACAACTCGCCGCGATCCGTGAACGCCTGCAGCCGATGCTCGAAAAGCAGGCCGCCTGCTTTTCTGGCGAGATCATGCCCGCGCTCGGCACTGCCGGCGTGCACTTGTTGACCTGGTCCGAGCTCGATGAGGCGCAGCGCAAGCAAGCCGATCAGTATTTCCGCCATGATGTGTTTCCCGTGCTCACGCCGCTGGCGGTGGATCCGGGCCACCCGTTTCCGTTCATCTCGAACCTGTCGAAGTCGCTGGGCGTCGCGTTGCGTCATCCGGGCAGCGACGACAAGCTGTTTGCGCGCGTCAAGGTGCCGGACATCATCCCACAGTGGTTCGGCCTCGACGATCCGTCCGATGCCAACTGCCGCCGGTTCATCGGGCTGGTCGATTTGATCCGCCAGAATATCGGCGACCTGTTCCCGGGCATGATCGTTGAAGCGGTCATGCCGTTCCGCGTAACCCGCAACGCCGACGTCGAGCGCGACGAGGAAGACGCGGAGGACCTGCTTGAGATGATCGAGCAGGAACTGCGCCAGCGCCGGTTTGAGAAGGCGGTGCGCCTCGAGCATGCTCCGGATCCCGATCCGTGGATGCTCGAGTTCCTTGTCAACGAACTGGGTTTGGCCGACGCGGACGTCTACCCGATGCCGGCTCAGTTGGAGTATTGCAATCTCAATGAGATCGCCGAGTTGCCGCTGCCTCAGCTCAAATACGATCCGTGGACGCCGATCGTCCCGCCCGCTCTGGCCGACGGCGAAGTTGACATCTTCAGCGCCATTCGCAACGGCGACATCTTCCTGCATCATCCGTACGAGAGTTTTACGTCGAGCGTCCAGCGCTTCATCGCCGACGCAGCCGATGACCCGGATGTGCTGGCGATCAAGATGACGGTCTACCGCACGGGCGACGACAGCCCGTTCATCAAGACGCTCATCCGGGCGGCGGAGTCCGGCAAGCAGGTCGTTTGCCTGGTGGAACTCAAGGCCCGCTTCGACGAGCAGCGCAACGTTCACCTCGCGCAGGCGCTGGAGAAAGCGGGGGTCCACGTTGTCTACGGCTTCGTGGGCTACAAGACGCCCACCAAGACCGCGCTCGTCGTTCGTCGCGAGTCCGACGGCCTGCGCACCTACACGCACATCGGCACGGGCAACTACCACCCCGGCACGGCCAACCTCTACACCGACGTCGGACTGCTGACCTGCGACCCCGACTACACACATGACGTGACGGAACTTTTCAACTATCTGACCGGGCGATCCACGAGCACCGCGTATCGCAAGCTCCTGGTCGCGCCGGTGAACATGGAAGATCGTTTCCACGAAATGATCGAGCGTGAGACGGAACATGCTCGCGGCGGCCGCCCCGCGCGAATCATTGCGAAGCTGAACTCCCTGGAACATCGCGACATCTGCCGCGCGCTGTATCGCGCGTCCCAGGCGGGTGTGGAAATCGATCTGATCGTGCGCGGCTTCTGCTGTCTGCGTCCGGGTCAGCCGGGCCTTTCGGATCACATTCGCGTGTCGTCGATTCTCGGTCGATACCTTGAACACTCGCGCGTCTTCTACTTCCTCAATGGTGCGTCCGATCCCGTCGACGGCGAGTTCTACATCGGTTCGGCTGACTGGATGTACCGCAACATGCGTGCCCGCGTGGAGGCGATCACGCCCATCGAGCAGCCCGCCCATCGCCAACACCTCTGGCAGGCGCTGCAGATCATGCTCACCGACCAGCGGCAGGCCTGGGACATGCAACCCGATGGCACTTACATCCAGCGCACGCCGACGCCTGACAGCGACGCGGCGACGGATCTGGGCACGCACAAGGCGTTGATGCAACTGACGACGGATCGCCGCATCGCCGCCCGCGCCGCGGCTGCGCTGAGCAATGAGTGATCGTGCCTTCTGGCCAATTGCCGCGCGCGACTTTACCTTACCCTCATGGCCCATCGACCCACGTTCCGGGATCCTTCCGACGTGCTCGGCACGGTGTTTGGCTACGATCACTTCCGTGATCATCAGCGAGCCATCATCGACCACCTCACGGCGGGGCGCGACGCGCTGGTGATTATGCCCACGGGCGGGGGCAAATCGCTGTGCTATCAGATCCCCGCGCTGCTCCGTGACGGCGTGGGGATCGTTGTCTCGCCGCTGATCGCGCTGATGCAGGATCAGGTTGCGGCGCTTGGCCAGTTCGGGGTCCGGGCCGCGTTTCTGAACTCCACGCTCACCGCGGCCCAGGCTCGCGATGTCGAGCAGGCGTTGGTCGCCGGTCATCTCGATTTGCTGTACGTCGCCCCCGAGCGTTTGATGCAGCCGCGCACGGCCGAGCTGTTGGATCAGGTGCGCATCGCGCTGCTGGCGATTGACGAAGCCCATTGCGTTTCTCAATGGGGCCACGACTTTCGCCCCGAATACCTTCAGCTCGCCGCGATCCGTCAGCGCTGGTCGACGGTTCCCTGCATCGCTCTGACGGCCACCGCCGACGATCCGACGCGTCACGACATCCTCGAGCGTTTGGAACTTGCCGACGCCCGCGCCTTTGTCAGCGGGTTCGATCGGCCCAACATTCGCTATCGCGTGACCGCCAAGAGCAGCGCCAAGCGCCAACTGCTCGCATTTTTAACCGATGGCCACGCCGATCAGACCGGCATCGTTTACGCGCTGTCCCGCCGCAAGGTCGAGCAGATCGCCGAGTTCCTCAATGAAGAGGGCCTGCCCGCCATCGCCTATCACGCCGGCCTCGAGCGCGACGTCCGCGCCGCCGTGCAGCGGCGATTCACCCGCGAGCCACACATCATCGTCGTGGCGACGATCGCGTTCGGCATGGGCATCGATCGTCCGGACGTGCGGTTCGTCGCCCACCTCGACCTGCCCAAGAGCGTGGAGGCGTATTACCAGGAAACCGGCCGCGCCGGGCGCGACGGTCTGCCCGCCGAAGCGTGGATG
The DNA here is from genome assembly GCA_002685965.1 of Planctomycetota bacterium. Lineage (GTDB taxonomy): Bacteria > Planctomycetota > UBA1135 > UBA1135. The sequence continues at coordinate 7,687 of NYZE01000077.1, forward strand.
GCCTACGGCCTGGCCGATGCGGTCATGCTTCGCCAGTTCATCGATCAGTCCGATGCCCCGGACGGCCAGAAGCGCATCGAACACGCCAAGCTCAACACGCTGCTGGGCTACTGCGAGACCACGCGGTGCCGCCGACAGGTGCTGCTGGAATACTTCGGCGATCGACTCGATGAGCCGTGCGGTAATTGCGACACGTGTCTGGAGCCGGTTGAAACGTGGGACGGCACCGTCGCGGCGCAAAAGGCCATGTCATGCGTCTACCGGACCGGGCAGAAGTTCGGCGCGGCGCACCTGATCGACGTATTGCTCGGCCGGGCCACCGAAAAAGTCCAACGGTTCGGTCATGACAAGCTCAGCACGTTCGGCATCGGTGAAGAACTGACCCAGCCCCAATGGCAATCGGTGTTCCGGCAGCTCATTGCCGCCAACTTCATCGAAGTCGACGCCGAGTTCGGCCAGCTCCGCCTCTGTGATGCATCCCGCGAGGTGCTGCGCTCGCAGCAGACGGTCACGCTGCGTCGCGATCCGGCGAAGAAGAGGAAGTCGGCGCGCCGTCGCATCGCGACCGAAGCGGTCGGTCTCGACAACGCCGAGCAGCAGGAGATATTCGATCGTCTGCGGGAGAAACGGCTCGAACTGGCGCGCAAGCAGAACGTTCCGCCGTACGTCGTTCTGCACGACCGCACGCTCATGGAAATGGTCAAGACTCGGCCCACTACGCTGGACCAGATGTCCGCGCTCGATGGTGTCGGCCGGGTCAAGCTCGATCGCTACGGCCAGATCTTCCTCGACGTTCTGGCCGATCACCACGGCATCGCGTAGTCGGGCGTCCACTGATCCTCGCCCGGCAGCGGCAGGGGCTTGCCGCCCTTCTGCGCCGACTGCTCGGCCAAGTAGATTACGCCGATCGCCCGACGGGCCTGCTGCGGCTTGACGATCAATTCCTCGCCCATCATCAGGTGATTGCCGATGTTCGAGTAGAAGTTGTTGCCCGGCCCCGGATCGATCGACAGTCGTCCCGTGTTCATGCGCTGCCCGTCATAGCGGTGGAGCACCACGTCATTGCCGTCACGTTCCATCCCGCCGTCGGTGCCAAGGATGCGCCAGCCCTGGCGCGCGACCGCCGCCATGGTGCCCTGTTCGAGCGTCGCGGTCGTCCCGTCCTCAAAGCGAACCAGCGCGTAGGTGTAATCCTCATTGGTCACGTGATGCCATCGGCGCTTCTGAAAATCGCCCGTCACTGATTCGACGCGCTTGTTCATGAAGTTCAGGGTCCAGTCCATGTAGTGCGCGCCCCAGTCGTACATCATGCCGCCGGAGATTTCCTTGCTCGATCGCCACCATGTGCCCGGCCGACCGTAGCCGGCGGATGACGCATCGATCCGGTACACCTGACCGA
>NYZE01000078.1 GCA_002685965.1 Planctomycetota bacterium
CCTCGTGACCTTCCTGCCGCTACTCGGCGCATTGCTCGTGCTGATGATGCCGAAGCGTGGCGCAGCGGGGGACGACAGCGCACCCCTCTGGTGGACGGCGCAGGTCATTACGACGATCACGTTTCTGCTGACGATTCCGTTCTGGACCGGCTACGGGCCCGGCGCCGAGGGCGTCATGTTCCAGGTGTCGGTGCCGTGGTTCCGGCTGCAGACCCTGCACGTCGACTTCACGCTCGGCATCGACGGCCTCTCGGTGCTGCTCGTGCTACTGACGAGCTTCATCAGCATGCTCGTGTTCTTCTCGGCGCGCAGCCACATCAAGGAGCGGGAGCGCGAGTTCCTCGCCTGGATGCTGACCATGCAGTGCGGAATGCTCGGCGTCTTCATGGCGCTCGACTTCTTCGCGTTCTACGTGTTCTGGGAAGTCATGCTGATCCCGCTCTACTTCGTGGTCGGAATCTGGGGCGGACCACGTCGACTGTATGCGGCGATGAAGTTCTTCCTCTACACGGTCGCGGGGTCGCTCTTGATGTTGGTCGCGATCATCTGGCTCGTCAGCCAACCGGTGGCGTTGCCGGGACAGGAGCCGGTGCTGACCTCCTCGATCCTCGCGCACGCCGAGCACAGCCAACTAGCGAGCGGTATCCAGCACTGGTTGTTCCTCGGCTTCGCCATCGCCTTCCTGATCCAGGTGCCCACGGTCCCGTTCCACACGTGGCTTCCGGATGCGCACGTGGAGGCACCGACGTCAGGCTCGGTGATCCTGGCCGGCGTCGTGCTCAAGATGGGCACCTATGGGCTGATTCGCTTCTGTCTGCCGATGTTCCCGATCGCGACGCACACGTTCGCACCCTGGCTGATGGGCATCGGCGCGGTCGGCATCATCTACGGGGCCTTCCTCGCCTGGGCGCAGCAGGACCTGAAGAAGCTCGTCGCCTACTCGTCGATCAGCCACCTCGGCTACATCGTGCTCGGCACCTTCGCGCTCAACGCCTACGGCTTGCAGGGGTCCGTGCTGCAAATGGTCAGCCACGGGCTCGCGACACCGGCGTTGTTCCTGCTCGTTGGCATGCTCTACGAACGCCGCCACACGCGCCGCATCGCCGACTTCGGCGGCATCGCCAGAGTGATGCCACGCTTCGCAGTGTTCCTGGTGTTGGCGACACTCGCGTCGATCGGCCTCCCCGGATTGTCCGGGTTCGTCGGAGAATTCCTGATCCTGGTCGGCGCCTTCATCGACGGCGAGACCCGTTGGCTCGGTGTCGTCGCCGCGCTCGGCTTCGTGCTCGGCGCGATCTACATGCTGTCGATGCTGCGTCGCGTATTGTTCGGCCCGATCGTTGACCCGGCAAACCGTGAACTGAAGGACCTCAGCGGCCGAGAGTGTTTCGTGCTCGTGCCGCTCGTCGTGATGTTCTTCTGGATCGGGCTCGGGTCGAAGGCGTTCACCAAGCGCACCGAGAAGACCCTGCAGAAGATCGAGCAGCGCTACACGGAGGGTCGCGGCTGATGCTGCCCCAGAACGCGGAGACGTGGCTCCACCTGACCCCGCAAGACTGGTCAATCCTTGCGCCGGCGCTGACGCTGTCCGTCGGTGCACTGCTGGCGCTGGCCGCCGACCTGTTCGCGCCGACGAGTATGCGCGCCGGCGCGACCCGGTTGCTGTCACTCCTGGCGCTCGGCGTCGCGATCCTTCTGACCGTCTATCAGTACATTCCAGCGACGAACAAGGCCGCCCAAATCGTGACCCAGATGGGACCGTCACTGCGCGACGTCTGGTCGTTCCGCATGGAGACCGTCATCGGATCCTTGATGATCCAGGTGCTGACTCTGTTGACGCTGATCGGTTCCGGAAGTTGGCTCACGCGCGAGGACGACCCCCATCACGGTGAGTTCCACATCCTCTGCCTCATGTTCGCGATCGGCGGCATCCTGCTCGTGTCCGCCAAGCACTTGATGCTGGCCTTCGTCGGCCTCGAACTCCTGTCGATCTCGCTCTACGTGCTGGTCGCGATCCGGCGCAACCGCTACCAGTCGGTCGAAGCGGGGTTGAAGTACTTCCTGCTCGGCGCCTTCGCCGGAGCGATCTTCCTCTACGGCACCGCACTGCTCTACGCGGGCAACGGCAGCCTCAGCCTGCTCGGCATCGAGTCGGTCAACCGGCCCGGGCTACCGCGACCCGAGGGGCTGGCAGCGCTCGGTGGCGCGCTGCTCTTCGTGGCGCTCTTCTTCAAGGCCTCGGTCGTTCCGTTCCACATGTGGACACCCGACGTCTATCAGGGCGCGCCAACGCCGATCACGGCGCTGATGTCGACGGGGACCAAGGTGGCGGCCTTCCTGCTGCTGCTCGCCGCGGCGCCGCTGATCCCACGCGAGCTGCTCGTCGCACTGCCCACCATCACGATCTTGACGATCGTGGTCGGCAACCTCGGCGCCCTCGTGCAGGGCGATCTGAAGCGACTGATCGCCTACTCGGGCATCGCCCACGCCGGCTATCTGATGATCGCGTTCTCGGCGCTCTGCATCGGCACGGGGCCGCAGGTCGCCGCGCACTCTGTACGCGCCATCGTGTTTTATCTCGCGGCCTACGGTGTCACCAACCTCGCGGCCCTCTTCGTGGTCGCGCAGCTCGAGCGGCGCGATCCCTCGCTCGGCACTCTCAACGGCATCAAGGGCCTCGCGCGACGACATCCCTCCAGCGCCGTGGTGCTCACGATCGCCATGCTGTCACTCGCTGGCATCCCGCCAACGATCGGCTTTTGGGGCAAGTACCTGGTACTTGCCGCCGCCCTGCACACCGAGCTCTACGTGCTCACGACCGTTGGACTGCTGTTCTCGGTTATCGGCCTCTACTACTACCTGCGCGTGGTGGTCAACGCGTGGTTCTTGCCGGGAGAAGGCGACGACACGGCCTTGGAGCCGACGGACCTCGCCACCAAGGTCACGCTGGCATTGACGACGGCGGCGATTGTGATCGTCGGCATCGTGCCGTCTTTGCTGCTCAACACGCTCGTGCACGTGAAGCTCTAGGCAGCAACTCGAGCGGCTCGGCCGCCCCGCTCAACTTCGCCCCCCGTGCCGGTCGATCTCCCTCCGGGAGATTCCTTGAGCAGCAATCGTTACGTAGGGGTCGCGGAGAACGCGTCCACGTCCGTCTTCTTGCCACCGGCGCGCCGCACCGGCCCACCGATGGAGCAGTCCGTGGACGAGCCGGTCAAGTCGACCGGCCACCGGGCACGCATCCTCGCCTTACTCGCACTCCTCGCCGTCGGCGCCGCCACGACCACCGCCTTCGTGCCAAGGGACGGCCCGACCAAGGGGCTATGGGCCTGGGGCGACAACGAGAGTGGACAGCTCGGCCTGGGTGTCGTGGATCCCCTGCCGCGACCGAGGCGAATCGCTGCGCTGAGCAACGTCATCAGCGCGACCGGCGGCGAAGCGCACACCCTCGCCGTGATGAGCGACGGCACGGTCTGGAGCTGGGGCAACAACGAGAAGGGTCAACTCGGACAGGGCACCCAGGGCAGTCGTGACCGACCGGCTCGAATCGATGGACTCGGTGGCGTGCGTTCGATCGCGGCCGGCTCGCAGTCGAGCTATGCCCTGCTCGCCAACGACGTGGTCATGGCCTGGGGATCCAACACGACCGGCGCGCTGGGCGACGGTTCGTTCACTTCCCGGACCAGGCCGGTGAGGGTCACTGGCTTACAGCGTGTCAAGCGGATCGCCGCAGGGCAGGACTTCGCCCTGGCCCTGACCAGCGACGGCGGCGTGTGGGCCTGGGGCAGCAACAGCAGGGGCCAACTCGCCAGCTCGCGCCGCACGCCGCACCAGCACCCGACGAAGGTCAAGAAGCTGAAGAACGTGATCCAGGTCGCCGCAGGCGCAGCGCACGCTCTCGCGGTCAAGAGCGACGGTACGGTCGTGACCTGGGGAGCGAACAGCTCGGGGCAACTCGGCAACGGCAACACGAAGGACGCGAGCGCCCCGCAGCCGGTCGCCAACCTGTCCGGCATCCGCACCATCGCCGCCGGCGCCAATCACTCGCTGGCGCTCGACGCCGAAGGCAACGTCTGGGCCTGGGGCAGCAACGCAAAGGGCGCCCTCGGCATCGGGCTCCAAGGCCAGCAGACGACGCCCGTTCGCATCGAATCGCTGGCCAAGATCACCGCCATCGCCGCCGGCAGCAACTACTCGCTCGCCATCACCGAGGACGGATCGGTCTGGGTCTGGGGCGACAACGAACACGGCACCCTGATCGCCGACGGCAACAGCACCGAACGCAAACCCAAGCAGGTCGAACAGCTGCGCGGCATCCTCCGCCTCGGCGCCGGCATGCGTCACCTCATCGTCATCGGCTCGTAGAGGGCACGAGCCTCGCTCCCCCGTCAGTCTTTGGCAGGTCCACCACCGCAGCGTGCTCGGTGTCGATCATGACGACCGAGTCGGGCTAGGGGCCGGTCTGGGACTGGCGCTCTTCGACGAGGAAGGCGGCCGCCGCACTAGATTGGCTGGCCTCGGTGCCCGCACCATGCCTGCTCGGCGCGGACATCACTCCGCCTCGCGGTCCGCTGCATCCTCGGCAACCGCGCCAACGGCCACTGGATCCCCACCGGTCGCGTATGCCAGCAGCTTGCCAATCTCGTTGCGTAGCTCCCCACGCGGCACGATGCGGTCGACCTGTCCCTTCTCGAGCAAGAACTCCGAGCGCTGAAAGCCCTTCGGCAAGTCCTGCTTGAGCGTCTCCTTGATGACACGCGGGCCGGCGAACCCGATCAACGCCCCTGGTTCGGCCAGGATCACGTCCGCGACCGAGGCGAAGCTCGCCGTGACTCCCCCGGTCGTCGGGTTCGTCAGCACGGAGATGTAGAAGCCACTGGCCTCGTGGAAGCGCTGCAGCGCACCGCAGGTCTTGGCCATCTGCATGAGGGATAGTGCGCCCTCGTGCATGCGCGCCCCACCCGAGGCGCAGAATATGACCAGCGGCAAGCCTTCGGCCAGGGCGAGTTCGGCAAGACGACAGATCTTCTCACCGACGGCGACGCCCATCGAGCCGCCAAGGAAGGCGAAGTCCATGACACCGAACGCAACCGAATAACCGTGCACGGCGGCACGACCGGTCAGCACGGCCTCGTTGTTGCCACACTTGCCGACCGTCCGATCGATCTTCTCGGCATAGCCGACGAAGTCGAGCCGATCGACCGTCGACACGTCCGCCCACAGTTCGTTGAAGCTACTCTCGTCGACCGTCAACTCGATGCGCTCACGCGCACCAATCGAAAAGTGGTGCCCACAGTCCGGGCACAGCTTCAAGGCCGAGAAGTCCTTGCGGAATATCATCGCTCCGCAGCCTTCGCACTTCTCCCAGAGGCCGCCGGGCATGTTCTTCTTCTTCTTGAAGCGTGACCACGCCATCGCCATCTCCTCTACATATGTTCTGAAACTGCAGTATCACGATAGGACAAGAATAGCACGGGGTGTGAACGATCTCTCCTCGCGTGTGCCCCGTGAGGTATTGACGCCGCCAGGATCTCATTGGACGATCGAGGCCGCCGTGACGAGAAGATCGATCCTCAATGAGCCGACGCTGGTGCTCAACCGCTCGTGGTATGCGATCGCGACCACGACGGTCCGGCATGCGATACGCCTGATGTTCGTCGGGGCGTCGCGGGCGGTCTCGGCGACGAGCTACGAAACGCACTCGTTCGACACCTGGGTGGAGCTCACCGTGCCACCAGATGAGCTGTGCATCCGCACGGTCAGCATGCGGATCCTCAAACCGGAGGTGATCGTCTTGACGCACTACGACGGAGTGCCGAACAAGTCGCTGCCTTTCACTCGGCGCAGCCTGTTCAAACGCGACCGTCACACCTGCCAGTACTGTGGCACCCAGCCCGGCGCTGCGCAGCTGACGATCGACCACGTGATGCCTCGCTCGCGCGGAGGCCGCACGACCTGGACCAACTGCGTCCTCGCCTGCGTCCCCTGTAACCTCGAGAAGGGCAGCCGCACTCCCGGCGAGGCGCGGATGTCGCTCGGTCGGACGCCCGAGCCGCCACCCTGGACCCACGCCCTCGAGATCCCAACCGGCGGCGTGCCGGAGTCCTGGACGAAGTTCGTCAGCGACAAGCTCTGGGGCTCAATCGGGGCCTAGGGGACCAAGCCCGCCGCTCCTTTCAAGCCTCGTGAGCGAGGAGGACCTGGCAGCTCTCCGAGCGCTGCGCGAGGAGCGCAGCGGGCTTGGGAGCGGACATCGGTCCGCACATCGAAGCTGAGGACGGCATCGACGTCCTGGACGAGCTCTACAGCCTCGACTTCGGGACAATCGAGGCTCTTGTGAATCCCGATGCCGAACCTTTCTACGACCATGGACCTTTCGGCGAGGCTGACATCACCAAGTGGCTGGACGACTGCACTACGAGCTCTTGCTTTTTTGAATACGAGACCGAGGGCATGGGCACCGGCAAAGTGCGGAAGTACTACTCGGAAGATCGGAAGGCGAGCGCTCTGTTCCTCTGTCGTCGGGCGGAAGAGCTTCTGAAACCACTACAAGCCATGCGAAAGTCTGTGCAGGAGTGGTCCAAGCCGACGAAGTGATCTCATCCCGTCACACAGCCATCACGAACATGAGTGAGCGCGATAGCGACGCCTCTGCCAGGAGAACTACATGCCCTCTGGCGGCTCCCAGAGTTCGATGCGGTTGCCGTCATGGTCCACGGCCCAACCGAAGCGACCATACTCGGAAGCTTCCACCTTCTCATCGACTTCAACTCCTGCGGTGCGGAGTTGATCAAGCATCTTGCCGAGATCCTCGACACGGTAATTGACCATGCAAGAGCTGGTCTTCGGGCCGAAGTACTCAGTATCCCTGTCAAAGATCGACCATGTCGTCGATCCCGACCGATGCGGCGACTGCTCGTTCTTCCATTGGAACACCACCCCTCCCCACTCTTCGAACTCGATACCGAGATGATCTCGATACCACTCAAGCAACTTCTCTTTGTCCTTGGCCCGAAGAAACACTCCGCCAACACCTCTAACTCGTTCCATGCCATGCGGTGCTACCGCGTCCCTCTCAGGCAAGTAGCTTCCGCTTCAACTAGCTCAGATCAAGTTCGGCTGTTGAGTGTGTGGGCGGTGATATGGGCCGCAGGTTAGGGCGACGATTGGAGTCGCACCGCGCGGCGCACCGCCTTGATCCGCTCAGCGGGCACGCGCCGAAGCTTCCGCGTGAGCCCGAGGCGAGCGGAAGTCCATACCCACCACTTGGTCGGATCAAAGTGGTACCACCGAATGCCGTTGCGGTAGTCGACCTGAAAGCGATGGTGGAAGTTGTGGTAGCCCTCGCCCATGGTCAGGAGCGCGACGATCCAGCTGTCACGAGCCGTGCCGGTCCGCTCGTATGGCTGCCTGCCGATCAGGTGCGCGAACGAGTTCACCGAGAATGTCGCGTGCCACTGCACTACGAGCCGCAACCAGCCCGCGACCAGGAGCGCGCCGATCGGGTCGCCCCATGCCGTACCGATCGCTGCCGGCGCGATGCAACTGAACAGGAGCGCAAGCGGCAGGTAGAATCGGTGCTGGAAGCGCACCAGAGGGTCCGCTTCGAGGTCACGGACGGCCGAGCGGTTCGGAGCTTCGATGGACTTGCAGACGACCCAGCCGATATGCGCCCACCAGAACCCCCGCTCGATGCTGTAAGGATCTCGGTCGCGATCGCTGTGCGCGTGGTGCGTGCGATGGTTAGCGGCCCAGACGAGTGCCGAGTTTTGCACCGACGCCGCACCGAATGCGAGGTAGAACGCCCGCAGCGGCCAGCTTGCAGCATAAGCCGAATGCGAGAACAGGCGGTGGTAGCCGCCGGTGATCGATAGTCCACAGAGCACGCCCCAAAACGCGCCGAAGCCGATCGTCCACCACGAGAAGTGGAAGACCGCCAGATAGACAACTGCGAACGCAGCCACCAAGTGGGCCGCCGACACGAACAGGAGGTTGGTCCAGTGAAGCCTCTTACGCTCCATCGGTTTTCCCAAGATCATCGACTTACCCAACCCTTGCCTCCCATCCAACTCGTAGTTTAGCGAGGTGAGCGGCGGAAATGAAAGCGTACTTCCCATCGCCCAAGCGTCCTGAGGTGCTTTGGTGGACCGACTTGCGACGATTCTGCGAAGCTTATCAAAGCTCCTAGACGTACCCGTCGTTGGTCAAATCCAGCAGGCCCACCATCACAAGTAGTTGTCGGCCTACTGATCTTGCCCCGGTTCGGTGGACACGGGGTTTAGTGTGCCCGAGCAGGTGACCAGCTCTGCTGGTCCCAGTCAATGGGGTCCGAGTACATGCACGCATCCGTACTCGAATGCTGGGGAGCCGTGCGGAGCGGAGCCATGCGTAGCTCAAGCGCAGCACGGCGGTGCGGGGGCGGTAGCCCCCGCTCTGGAGAGAGCTGCCGCCGTCAGGCGGCCTCTGTACGTTCGCGCTCGAAGTCGACGGGCGTCTTGTAGCCCAACGTCGAGTGCAGTCGGCGACGGTTGTAGAAACGTTCGATGTAATCAAACAGGCTGGCACGAGCCTGGGCGTGCGATCGGTAGTGCTCGCGTTTGACGAGCTCGGTCTTGAGCGTGTGGAAGAAGCTTTCCATGGCCGCGTTGTCGTAGCAGTTGCCCTTGCGACTCATGCTCGGCACGAGCCTGTGGCGGGCCATCACGTCGCGGAATGCCTCTGACGCGTACTGCGTGCCGCGATCGGAATGGTGGATCAGGCCGGCCTCAGGACGTCGCTGTTCGATCGCCATCTTCAGTGCATCGATGACGACGCTTGCGTGCATCGTCGGAGCCATCGACCAGCCGACGATCTTGCGTGAGAAGAGATCCATCGTCGTCGCCAGGTAGAGCCAACCCTCGTCGGTCGCGATGTAGGTCATGTCCGAGACCCAGATCCGGTTCGCCGCGTCGGCGCGGAAGACGCGATCGACGTGATCAGGAGCGATCGGATGGTCGTGATTGGAATCGGTCGTCTTCACTCGGAATCTACGTCGCGTCTTTGAACGCAACTCGGCCAGACGCATCAGCCGCGCAACGCGATTCAGGCTGCAGGGCTCGCCCGCGAATCGCAGCGTCCGATGCACACGGGGCGCGCCGTAGATCCCGCGGCTCTCGTCGAACGCACCACGAATCAGGATCGTCAGACGACGATTGTTACGCGCACGGCCGCTCTCCTCGCGACCGTGCCACGCATAGAAACCGCTCCGGGAGACCCTCAAGGTCTTGCACATCAGGCCCACCTCGAAGGACTCCCGGTGGTCGCGGACGAACTCGAACCTCAGTTCTTTGCGTTCGCGAAGTAGGCCGCGGCTTTTTTTAAGATGTCGCGCTCTTGGCGTGCGATCGCGAGCTCGCGCTTCAAGCGTTTGATCTCAGCGTCGGCTTCGGTCTGTTTCCCGTGTCCGGGAAACGCAACCGCGCCATCCGCCTCGAACTTGCTCCTCCACGCACTCAGCATGTTGCGATTCACGCCGAGGCCGTCCGCAACTTCGGACACCGATCGGCCGTGCTCGACCACCTGCTTCACTGCCTCGAGCTTGAACTCGCGGCTGTGCTTCCTGCGGGACTTGCCCATGGATCCATCATCCTTCCGGAGCCTCACGACTCCTATCTGGGTGTCCACTTTTTCGGGGCAAGATCAAAACATCCGGCTCAGACTTCATCAGCCAGTAGCGCATACTAAAATCCTCCAAGGCCGACAGCAGAGCTCAAGAAGGAGCTCCATCTTCGTACGGCAACACCGCCATCGCTCACCATCTCGCAAGGCGGGTCGGTGAGCAACGATGCCGGTGAAGAGGTTCCGACTCTCGCACACCCCACGGATGACTCCAGGGCCCCGGCGCATTCACTGCCAAAGCGGCCCATCGAGCCCAATACCAGATGAGTACATTTACAGATCTTCGACTCTCGAAACCGATCCTGCGCTCCATAGAAGAGCAGGGCTATGACACTCCCACGCCGATCCAGATCCAGGCGATCCCTCACCTCATCGAGGGGCGCGACCTGCTCGGCATCGCCCAAACAGGGACCGGCAAGACCGCTGCCTTCGCCCTGCCGATCCTCGATTTCCTCGCCAGCGATCCACAAGCACCGGCGCCGCGACAGCCCAGCGTGCTGGTTCTGACCCCGACACGCGAACTCGCCACTCAGATCAGCGAGAGCTTCCGCGTCTATGGCCGCTATCTCAAGGTGCGACACGCAGTCGTGTTCGGCGGCGTCAACCAGAGACCACAAGTCAACGCCCTGCGACAAGGCATCGACGTGCTCGTGGCTACGCCTGGCCGCCTGATCGACCTCATGGAACAAGGTCACATCGATCTTGGCGCCGTCGAGATCTTCGTTCTCGACGAGGCGGACCGGATGCTCGACATGGGCTTCATCCATCCGATCCGCAAGGTTGTTGCAACACTGCCGCGCGAGCGCCAGTCGCTACTGTTCTCGGCAACGATGCCGCCCGACATCGTCGAGCTGACCCGCTCGATCCTTCGCAATCCTCTGCGAATCGAGGTCGCCCCACCCGCGACAACCGTTGACCTCGTCACGCAAAGCGTGCTGTTCGTCGAGAAGAGCGACAAGCGCGAACTACTCGGCGAGATCCTCCGCGATCCATCGATCGAACGTGCACTGGTCTTCACCCGCACAAAACACGGGGCCAACCGTGTCGTCAAACACCTCCGCCAGATCGGTGAGAAGGCCGATGCGATCCACGGCAACAAATCACAGGGCGCACGCGAACGAGCACTCAACAGTTTCCGCTCCGGACACCTGAGGGTGCTGGTCGCAACCGACATCGCCGCCCGCGGCATCGATGTCCCCGACATCACCCACGTGATCAATTTCGAGCTTCCGAACATCCCCGACAACTACGTCCACCGGATCGGGCGCACGGCGCGCGCCGGGCGTAACGGCGCCGCCATCTCGTTCTGTGACACGGACGAACGCCCATATCTGCGCGACATCGAGAAAACGATTCGCTGCAAGATCACGATCGTCGAAGACCATCCATTCCGATCGAAGACGCCGCTCACACAATTTCCGAACAAGCCAGCGTCGAAACGGAAGACCGCCAAGTTCTCGCTGCGCAACCGTGGGCGTGGACGTGCACTCGGCCGTACCTCACATCGCTAGCATGCGGCGCACTGCACTGTCCTCATGAAGCCATGACCCGAACGAACGCCGACGGGAGCCCCATGCCCGACCGCGCCACCAATCGCCAGACCATGGTCCCCGGCCTACGATACGAGGACGCGCCCGCGGCCATCGAGTGGCTGTGCCAAGCCTTCGGTTTCGAAGCGACCCTGGTCGCCCCGGGTGAGGAAGAGGGTACCATCGCCCACGCGCAACTCGCGATCGGGAACGGGATGATCATGCTCGGCTAGGCCGGGGCCCACGCCGGCACGGCGTTCGACGAGGCCATGCGCACGCCGTCCGAGGTGGGCGGCCACTGCACGCAGGCCGTCTACGTGATCGTCGACGACGCGGACGCCATCCACGCTCGTGCCGTGGCGGCTGGCGCGGAGATCCTGCTCACGCTCGTGGATCAGGACTACGGCGGCCGCGGCTTCAGCGTTGCCTTGACGTTGCCACGCCAACTGCTGCGCCGAACATGAGTCCCAAGGCGAAACCCATGCCAGCGTTGTCCATAGCTACGCCGATGATGGTGCCGATGATGAGCCCAAGACCGACAGCCAAACTGAAATATGACTTCTTGGGTCTTTTCACGACCGCATGCTAGCCAGGTGAGAGTTGGTTTGAAGTGAACGCCTTGCAGAGAGCGATTTGTCGGGCGGATCCTGGTTCAGCAACCAGCCTTTCATGGCATTCCAACCCGCATGCTGGCGAGGTGCAAAGCGTCTGAGTCAGGTCGCGACTTCTTCGCTTTCGCCTTCTCGCGTTCCGCCGTCGCCGCTCTCCTCGGCATCGGTTCGAGTCACCTTGTAGGTTCTTCCTGCAGGGTCCGTGAACCGATCACCCTCCACTCTCTCCAGGATGAGTGTTTCAACTTCCTCCCGAGAATAGTGCCACGGATCTGCCACCCGCTTTCCCTCTTTGCTCAGCTTCATCAGTATGGGAACGATGAGGGTCCCCAACCCGACGACGATCCCAACGGCTGCAAGCAACCGGTAGTAGACATCCTCGTCGATCTCGGCCAATACGGCGCCGATGATCTGGACAGCGAGTGTCGTGATGGCGATGGCCGAGACTTGTTGGGTCCACCGGTGCTGCGCATCCAGATCAGGAAGAAGCAGCAGGAAGATGTGAGCAAGGGCCGCGGCGGCGACACCCAAGGAGATGGTTGTCTTCCAGTAGTCCGTGTCCCCGACTTCCACCCACAGGCCAGTGATGATCAGGACCGCAGTCACAGCAGCCAGCGCAATCCCAGCAAGTCCCCACCCTTGCCGCTGCCGCTTTTCAATGAACGCCGCGCATGACATGGCGCAGATGCTCGCGGCGGAAATGCTCAGCGTCGATACCAGCACCTTGCCCAGAAAGTCACCGAACTCGCCAACGAGCACCGCAATGATGGCGCCAATTGCTGTCACGACCAGAAACCAGATGAAGACCTTGAGCAGAGTCTCCTTGAGCTCCTTGAAGTCCATGCGGGTCACCTCAGACCCGTCGTGCCGCTGAATCCATCTTCTTTTCCTTCTCTCGGAACCACACCACCAAACTGCTCGCCCGGCACTGCCATCTACGCTTTGCAGTTTGACAACCTCGTCAAAATTCCACCCCTCGGCCTTTGTGGCACCATACGCGAGGGCATGGTGTGTGTTCGTCCTACTCGCACGGACCCAAGGACTCGAAGCTCTTGAACGTCACGTTCACGTCGCAGCCGGAGTTCGGGTTGTAGAAGCATGTCGTTGATCGTCCTTGCTGCGATGTCCGCCAACCGCCTCCGCACCCTGTCTGCCACCGTCCTGCTCACCCTTGTTGCTTGCAACTCGACTGCGCGAGTCGTCATCAACAACGATGGTGGTTGGTGCTGGTTCCAGGACGAGCGAGCCCTGGCGCTCGGTGACACGGTGCTGATCGGCAGCGTCGCCACCGGCCACACGGATGCCTCGCGCAAGGGCAACATCGAGCTGACCCGCTGGCAGCCCTCCACCGGAGAAATCGAGACGGTCGTGTTGCACGAGCGACTGCAGACCGATGACCACGCGGCCCCAGCGCTGGCGCTGACCGCCGATGGTCGACTGCTGACGACCTACACCAAGCACGGCAGTGACCGCCTGCTGCGCTGGCGCGTGTTCGGACAGGCCGATCACCGGCTCGAACCCGCGCCCGAGCGCCGCCTCGACGTCGGCGCACCGATCACCTACTCCAACCTGTTCCTCCTGCGCAGCACCAACGAGCTCGTCAACCTCAGCCGCGCCAAGGGATGGGACCCGAACCTCTTCGTCTCCACCGATGATGCGAACACCTGGACCCCACACGGCCGACTGCTCGCCGGTCCCGGCCGGCCGTATGTCATCTACACCAGCAACGGCGAGGACCAGGTTCACCTGATTGCCACCGACCAGCACCCGCGCGACTTCGATAACAGTCTCTACCACGGGATCTTGCAGGGCCGCTCGCTACACGACTCCCAAGGCCGCAAGCTCGGCACAGTCGGCGGTTCCCCGCCATCACCATCGGACCTCACCCGCATCTTCGCTGGCAAACCCGATGCGGTCGCCTGGCCGGCTGACGTCGAACTCGACGAGCAGCATCATCCAGTCGTGGTGTTCACCATCCAGCGCGACGGCGCCGGCCAGCCACGTGGCCACGGCGGCATGGACCATCGCTTCTACTACGCGCGCTTCGACGGTCGCAACTGGCACGTCCAAGAGATCGGCCACGCCGGCCGCCGACTCTATGCCGGTGAAGACGACTACACCGGGCTCGCCGCCATCGACCCCGCGGACCCGAGCACCGTCTACCTCTCAACCGACGCTGATCCGCGGACCGGCAAGGCGTTGATCAGCAACGCCGACGGCCAGCGCCACCGCGAGCTGTTCGCCGCCACCACCCGCGACGGTGGCCAAAACTGGCAGTTCCAATCGCTGACCGCCCACTCCGACCGCGACAACGTCCGCCCGATCGTCCCCGCCGGGACGCCGCATGTCCTGCTCTGGCTACGCGGCACCATGCGAACCTACACCGACTACACCTTCGAGGTGGTCGGCATGCGACTGCCCTGACCGCGCACGCTTGGCTCCATCCTCGAAGCTCGAGTTTGGATGTCCTTCCTTGGGGCGATGCTAGAACGTCAAGCCGAAGATCCGCAGATGCTCTCTGCAGTAGCCAGCAGCCGGACTGAATCCTGGCAG
>NYZE01000079.1 GCA_002685965.1 Planctomycetota bacterium
CTTGCCATGGTGAGGTCCAGTCTGCCCGATTACGGGCGGTCGGACTCTCACAAGGCCTGGACTCGTTTTCGGGGGTCATGCCAAGGTCATTCAACGAAAACGCGTGCGGATCACCCCGTCGAACCAACCACGATCGAGAGCTGATCCTCCTGCTGCCAACCCAACTCCAGCACGCAATTCCTCAACTCAACATCATCCAGGAGCCGCCGCGATAGTGGCCCAACCACCAAGCGTTCGATCGCCCGCTGCAGCGGACGGGCGCCGTAACGCGGATCGAAACCGGCCTCGCCGATCCAGTCAAACAACTCGTCGGTGAACCGCAGCCGCAGCCCGCGATCCTCGATCCCCTCTCGTTTCTCGAGCCCGCCCAACTCCTTGCGTACGATCGCTGCCGCCGTCTCTCTTCCAAGCGGATGGAAGGTCACGAGGTAATCGATGCGGTTGCAGAACTCAGGACGGAAGTGCGCGCGAACCTCGGACTCGTAGTCAGGCGGTTTGGCCTTCCCGAAGCCGAGCGAGCAGTGTGAACCGGACCCGAGGTTCGAGGTCATCACGACAATGCAACTCTTGAAACAGGTCTCCCGCCCCATCGCGTCGAACAAGAGCCCCTCGTCAAGCACCGTCAACAGGATGTCGAAGAAGACTGGGTGGGCCTTCTCCACCTCGTCGAGCAGCAGCACGCTGAACGGTCGTTCGCGCACCTGCTCGACGAGCTTTCCCGGTTCCTGTGCCGTTCCAATCAGGCGATCGATCTGGACCGGGTGTTGCAACTCGCTCATGTCGAGCCGAATCAGCGGGTCGAGCCGCTGTCCGGCGCCGAAGAAGTAGTCTCCGAGCGCCCGCGCCGTCTCGCTCTTGCCGACACCGGTCGGCCCCGCGAACAGCATCGTCGCGATCGGTTTGCCTAGATCGCAAAGGCCGGCCTTAAACACCTTGACAACGTTACAGACCTTGTCGATCGCGTCCGCCTGTCCCTTGATCCGCTCGTGGAAGAAACCCGACAACTCGTCCGGATCGAGCAAAACCTCGTCCTGCACCAGCGTCGACGGTAGGCCTGTCCTCTCGACGAAAAGCTCGGCAACATCACGTGCACCGACCCGCTTCCTGCCGGAAAGCTGCATCTCCCCGAGGACGTCAGAGAGAAACGACACCGCCTTGCCGGGGAAGCGGCCGTACGGCGAGAACCGGCTCTGGAGACGGTAGGTTGCCTCAAGCGCCTCCCGCTCGATCTCAATCCCGAGGTTCTGCCCCGCATACTCGCCGAGGCGGCTCAGAACGCGAAGGAGAGCGGAAGTCCCCATCTCCTCGACGTGCACGACCTGGAAGCGCTCGATGAGCCCCGGCAGGAGCGTGCGCGCTGCTTCGAGTTCGCGCGGCGTGACTTCGCCGACGATCTGGAAGCGACCTCGATCGAGGTGCGGGCTCCAGTACGCGCCTAGCGAACTCTCCGGATTTGCCTCGCCGACGCACAGGAGGTTGACGAAGTCCGCGAGCCACAGCACACCCTTCACGTCGCCAAGTTCTTCGGCAAGCGAGTCGGCGATTTTCTGCCACTCCCCGAAGTAGCGTGCGCCCGTCGTCAGTCGATAGGCTGCGGTCTTCCAGAAAGTCTGCAGCGACGGCTCATCAGTTCCGGGCTTACGTCGTGCGATCTTGCGAATCGCCTCGAGCAGAATCGCGCTCTTCCCCACGCCGGGATCGCCGACGACGAGTAGGTTCGCGCGCTCGTCGCTCAGCTTCGCAACAACCTCGGCAACCTGCGCCTCACGCTCCCACGCAACCGAGGGGAACGCGCGGCTCAGTCGCCGGATGCTCCGCCCATGCGGCAGTTGTTCGGCTATCGCGACGAGCTTCGGGGCGCGCTCTGCAATCGGCTGTTGCACATTCTCTCGGGGATTCCCCTTCACCCGGACCTCGATTCGCTCCAGCCACGGCTCGTCGAGCGAAAGATAGCGGTGCAGTCTCTCGGGTCCCTGGCCCCGCAGCTGGCCCCTCACGATGTTCTCCACTAGGATCGGAACCTCGCTTGCCTCGTAGAAGTCGAAGCCCACGTCAAAACGCAGGATATAGCCGGAGTGACTCCCGTAATCATTGCGGCCAACCACAGCGTGGACCGGAAGTTTGACGGGCTGGGAAGAGGTGTGGATGCGCCCCCCCACCTCGACGGTCGGCTGAATTGCAATCTTCACTTCTCGCAGCTGCGGCTCGGTCAGCGGCGAGTCCATCCACGGGTGCTCGGCGTACTTGCGACGGAGCGCTCGCTTCAGCGCGCTCAAGAGTTTCGGCAGGCTCTCGCCAACCAACTCGAAAGTGGTTCCCGGAACAACCCCTAACACGCACCCATTGGGGAGCATCCAGCAAACGCAGGCGAACTCGAGTTTTTTCAAGTTCGAGTCCCTCCGAGCGGCAGCCGATCATCCACGGGAAGCGCGTGATAGAACCAGTGTGGTAGCTGGCTGGCGAATGAGTGAAAGCGGCATAGGAGACCGGTACGAAGATCGGACACCGTCCCGGGCAAACCGCCGCCCGGGAACGAGTACACACGAACGACGGGGGGCGGGCGGTGCTTGCCTTCCTCCAGCGTGCCCTTGCCCTGCTCAAACGACGCGATCCACTTGTCGCGATACGAGGAGGACCCCGGCTGCGCCGTAGGCTCCTCGAGCGTATCGACCTCTACCACAATCGCGAGCGGGCCGCTGTACGGCTCGCAGAAGATGTGCGTCCCGGCCTCCGTCGCGAAGCAGTCGTGGAGTTCGCTCAATTGAAAGGCAAGAGTCAGGCTGGAGGAATCCTCGCACCGAAACACCTCGATATCGATCGGCGCGTCGACGTGCGGTTTCTCAGGCACGCCTCCCTGTGCCTCGTTCGGCGTGCGCAGCATCCTGTTGCAGACTTCTATGTACTGATCCACGAGCCACTGGGTACACACACGGCTACGCCCCGCGTCCTTCAGGAGCGGTCGGACGGTAATCTGGTAATCAAACGACCTTCTGCGCAAGAGCCACCGCGACCGGTGGCGCAGGATGCTCAGGTCGAGACAGTCCTCGGCGGGTCTTTCGTCGCCCTGCACGACCTTGGCCGTTTGGTACATCGATTCGAGATGCTCCTGGAAATGGAGTTTCGATAGCATCCTCGCCCGCTCAGCGCCGTGACCACCCCATTTTCCCTTCCTCGTGGTTCGGACACGCCCCGTAAAGGCACTGCACCGCGGAAGGTTCGAAGCCTCGCAGGACTCGAGGATCTCGTGGAAATGCTGACGCAGGTGGACGAACCCCTCCCGCATTGACATCAGGGGCGAATCGTCCTCCGTCGCCACGATCCCGTCGAAGTCAAGGCTCCTGCAGTCGTTCAGCTCGGCGAGCGCCTCGCCGGTGACCTCGATCAGGCTCCGGTAGAGCGGTGCGCCCGCGGCCCCGGCAGGGATCTCCAGCCCCAGGTCCGGATCGACAGATTCGGCAGGCTCAACAGGCGAGACATCGGCGATAAGCCGCCCGTCGCACGCGAACAAGTGGATCATCACCGCCTGCTCCGTCGGCATCGCAATCAGCTTCTCTGCCGCCATCGAGGTAATCTCCTTCTCGATGACGCGCTTCAGCGCCCGCGCGCCCATCCGCGGATCGAATCCGATCTCAACCAGATGGTCGAGTACGGCGTCGGAAACCTCCAGGAAGGAGGACCGCTGCACGAAACCATGACGCTCGAGGACCCGGGCTAGCTGCAGGCGGGCGATCCTGCGAAGGTCGTTGCGGTCGAGCGGCCCGAAAACGACGAGCCGGTCAATGCGGTTG
This sequence comes from Planctomycetota bacterium, assembly GCA_002685965.1. Classification (GTDB taxonomy): domain Bacteria; phylum Planctomycetota; class UBA1135; order UBA1135. Next base: position 3,789 of record NYZE01000079.1, read on the forward strand.
AACAGCTCGGGGCGGAAGAACTCCGCCGCCGCCCTCCGGTACGCGTCCGCGCACGAGCCGGGCTCGCCCTCGAAGCCAATCCCCGGCCCTGCCTTCTCTGCTCCCAGGTTCGAGGTCATCACTACGACGCAGTTGGAGAAGTCGGTTGTCCGCCCCACGGCGTCGCTGAGGCGACCCTCGCCGAGCAACTGCAATAGAAGGTCGTGCACTGCCGGGGGCGCCTTCTCGATCTCGTCGAACAGCAACAGGCAGAAAGGGCGCTGGCGGACCCGTGAGGTGAGCTGCCCCTCGGGCTGTAGGAAGTCGCCTACCAGACGTCCTGCGGCGGCAGGGTCGACAAACTCGTTCATGTCGAAGCGCACCAGGCACTGCGGATCGTCGAAGAGATACTCGGCGAGCACCTTGGCCGCCTCGGTCTTGCCAACCCCGGTCGGCCCGACGAAAAGCAGTGAGGCCGCGGGCGCCTCCGGATCGGTCAGCCGGGCCTTGATGGTGTGGATCACATCGGCGATCGCCGTCCGGGCTTCCCCTTGGCCGATCAGCTTCTGTTCGATGAAGGACTGGAGCTCTCGATCGTCGAGTTGCTCTCGGGGGTCGAGGATTCTCCCGCTTATGCGGTTGGCCGTTCGGTACGCCTTGTCGAAGGTCTCGAGCCCAATAGGATTCCGCGCGTACCGCGTCGCGAGACTTCCAAGGAAGTCCACGACCCTCGCGGGCATCGCGCGGTTCCCGCGGGACATCCGCCCCAACTCGAACGCTCGCTCCAGAACCTCCAGATCGAAGCGGCAACCGTGCCGCCTCTCATAATCGGAGCACCGCTGGATGACCATCTCAAGCGCCTGGCCGGTATTGGGCTCGGGCACGCGCACTACACGGAACAGATCGGCAAATCCGCGATCCTTGTCCTGGATGACGTTCCAAGCCTCGGGGGTGCACTCTGCGAGCACGGTGAGCGCTCCCTTCTCGAGGTAGGGCTTGAGCACATCGGCCACGACCATCCGGTTCTGCGCCGACGCGCCGACTCGCAGCAGGGCGACAGGGTTGTCGAAGTAGAGAACGTCGGTCGGCGGCTTTTTTCGGCTCGGGAGGCGCTTTTCAATGTAAGTGAAGATCGCCTCGCATTGGCGCTGCCAGGCGCCGACGCCGCTCATTCCCGAGATCAGTCGCGTGGGATCGATGCGCCAAACTCCCTGGAGTTTCTCCGGGTGGACGTGTTTGTGCCCTCGCTGGTACTTCGAAAGGGCGGCGTGGAGGATCGCTGTCTTCCCGACCCCAGAAGGACCGACGAGCACCGTCGCGGAAGGCGGGGACTCGAAGAGGATCGCATGGAGCCGATCAGTGAGTTCCACCCGGCCGTGCGCTCCGAAGAGCTCGTCTTCATCGATCTCGCTGAGCGCCTCGCCGACATGCGCGAGCGCAAGCCAGCCACTGACCACGCGGTCGGTCTGAAGGCCCAGTAGCCGCACCTCGAATCGTGGGCGTAATTCGATCTCGCGATGCATGACGCTGACGCTGGTGCTGACGGAAGTGACGAAGTCTCCCTTCCGCGACAGGTGCTCTTTCGGGTGCGGGGCGTTGTCGCCAAAGCGAAGACGCTCCTCGCGCAAGAGGTGCTGGACGACCCGCTGGACCTCGCCGGCCATGTCGTAGCGCCGCTTCCTTCCTGGACGAGCGATGAAGAGGTGTCCGTCAAACCCGGGCAGGCAGACATAACGATAATCCCCGACCTCGAACCACACGGCGAGGAAATGCCCCTGCAACGTCTCCCTTCCCGTCGGGCACGAGAGCTCGAAGGTCCGCGCGGTGAGGATCGGATCAAAGCGGTGCCACAGCAGAAGATCAAGGTTTTTTGCTCGATCGACCTCGATGCGATCCAGCCTGCGGCGAACCAGCCGGAGACAGTCCTTCGTCGCCCTGGAGTACTTCCGGTTGTGCCCCTCCAGGAGCCTACCCTCTTCCGCCGGGACGAGTAGCGGGCGAACGGTGTACGCAGTCTCAGAACCCTCTCCGCGCACGCGGACCAGCGCGGGGAAGCGCAGGAACACGGCTCTCATCGCGGATCACCGATGTCGAGGTCCTTGCAGATTCGGTTCCGGCCGTGCTTTCGGAGCAGTTGAAGCAGGAACGGAACGACATCGGACTCGGACTTGTAGAATTCGGTGCCCAACTTACGATCCGCGAATCCTCGCTCGGTCCAAGTCCGCCTGGCCTTGCCCTGGAAGAATGCAGAGCGGTGAATATCCTGTGGCCTTCGGGTCGCCATCGTGGCAAGGGTCCCGCCCATGACGGCCAAGACCGCCTTCCTCTCGACCTTGCGCGACTCCAACTCGTGCAGCCCCTCCTCGCCCCCGAAGAACTGGCGGACTGCCGAACCGGCGAGCCCCAACTCGACACCCACGCGACGCTGCGCTCGCTCGGGGGGAGGCGCGCCGATCGATGACGTGCCGTAATCGCGGGTGCGGCTCTTGCGGGCGGGTTTCTTCTTTCTCTCCTCCTCGGTCACCGTCGTCGGCTCAGGCGAGGTCGTCTCGTACAGAAGGTGGACATTGCTCATCTTGACCTCGAATCCAGAGAGCTTCGCGATCTCGGTGTACACCCGTGCGAGCCGCTCGACCATCTCCAGATGGCCGTAGAGCCCAACCACGCAGTGGCGGCCCCCAGGGTGCAACACGCCGTGGATCTCCTGAATCACCTTCCAAGTGTCCTCCGTGGCCTCGCGCGAACGGGGCTCGTGGGCTGGCTTCTTCCTAACGAAGAGGTCCCGAATGCAATCGGCCTCGAGCTTGTGGATTCTCCTACTCGCGTCGCGAAAGGCCTCGATAACACGCCCGGTCTCGGTGTACTTCGCCGCCCGCGTTTCGTTCTTCCAGAACCGGCGATCGTCCTTCTGCCGCTTCCGGTCTAGAATCGTCCACTCGCTGACGAGGTTTGCGTACCCGCCACTCTCCTCAAGGCGCTGAAGCAAGCGTCGCTGATTCGTAAGCTGGTTGCTCGTCTCGCGTTGCTCCAGTTGACGCAACTCCCGGAGCTCCTTTCGTCCCATGACCCGTGCACCGACCTCCACAATGATCTCCTCGTCTCGGGTGGTCGCCTTGGCGCTGGTGGGCCTGTCGACTTCCACCTTGTTCAGCCCTCGCGCGAGAGGGATCGCCAGATCCTCGCGGAGCTGGCGCTGCAGCTGGCGCGCGCCATATACCCAGTCGTGGCCACGGATACTGAGTCGGTCGAGCGCGGCCGTATCGAACTCGACCTCGACGCTACGGTAGGCGAGGCCGGGACGCCGGAGCAGCCGCCACACCTCACGGTCGACGATTCGCCTCGTCGCCCCGAGGTCCAGCGGCGCGAAGGAAACCACACGGTCGATGCGATTGAACAGCTCTGGGCGAAGGTGCTCCTGCACCGCCACCTCGAATTGGCCGGCGAAGTCGGGCACCGGGGCGTCCTGCTTGCCAAAGCCGATGTGCCCCTTAGAAGCGTCGTCCGCCCCAAGGTTCGAAGTCATCACGACGATCGCACTACAGAAGTCGGCGGTGTTGCCGCGTGCGTCGGTGAGCCGCCCGTCTCCGAGGATCTGCAGTAGGAGATCGAAGAAGGCGGGGTGCGCTTTTTCGACCTCGTCGAACAGGATCAGCGAGAAGGGTTCCTGCCGGATCTTTCTGGTCAGGAGACCCTCCGCTCCATCACAGCCGCCGCTGGTGAGGCGAAGCACGGCGCTGATGTCGGAGAACTCGCTCATGTCAAAGCGGATCATCCGCAAGCGGTCTCCGAACATGAACTCCGCCGTGACCTTGGCCAGCTCCGTCTTGCCGACACCGGTCGGGCCGGCAAAGAGCAGCGAGGCGATAGGGCGCCGCCCGCGGACCATGCCCGCCTTCACTGAGGCGAGCAGATCGACCACGACGCGGATCGCCTCGTCCTGCCCGAAGACCTCGGACCGGAAGTGCTTGCTGATCTCGTCGAGCGGGAAGGGAACGGCCGGATCGAGCAGCTCCATCGGCAGCCCCGCTTCCTCGCAGAACGCCCGGGTAACAACGGCTTCGTCAATCGCCGACAGTTCGCCGGTCGCGGCCGTGCGCTCCACTAGCGCCTCGAGGAAGCGTACCGTCTTGCCGGGGTAGCCAGAGTAGGGCGCAAAGCGACGCTGGAGGGGGACGCAGCGACGGATCGCCTCGGGCTCCACCAGGATCCCGTCGCTAGCGCAGTTCGCGGCCATCCTTGCCGACGTGATCCGTTCAATCCGGTCCTGATCCGCCTCCTCTAGACGCACCTGGTGGAATTGAACCAGGTAGCCGGGCGAGCGTGCCTCGATCAGCGCCAGTTGCTCCGGGGTGCACTCGGAGACGAGGAGGATCTCGCCGCGCTCGAGGTAGGGGCGCAGGTAGTCAGCGATACTAACGTCGTTACCCTCGTACTGTCCCACCTCGAAAAGATCCGGCAGGCTGCGCACGAACAACACCGCGCCCGAGTCCCTCAGTTCGAGGCAGATCTTCGCGAGTTCGTCCTGCCATCCTTCGCACCTAGTGAGTTGCTGAATGAGCCGGGCTCCCGTCGTCTCCCACATCTCCAGTTTCGGGAGACCGAGCTCGCGCGCGGTTCGTACCAACTCCTCGACTAGCGCGGACTTTCCCGATCCCGACGACCCGACAAGGAGGACGCTACGTGCGAAGCGGCCGCGCAGGACGCGCGCCACCCCCTCAAGCATATCTTCCACCTCGAACACCCGCCGGGGGGCATCTCCCCAGAGGAGCGAGGCCGCTCGCGGCAACCGACTCCCGGCCTTCCCGTCGCGGATCTCCTTCAGCTCGTGCAGGCTGTAGAACTGGAGGTCCAACTCGGTACGTTCGAGTTCGATACCTCGGAACCACTGCGTGGTGAGCACATCGTGAGGGGACTTGAGCCGCCTTCGGCGTGCGAACTCAAACCGGATCGCTTCGATACCGCGGGCCCGCGCCTTGGGGCGGGTCTCGCCCCAGGCCTCGATGCCAAGCACGGGTACGAAGCACAGGACATCTCCGCGCGGCAACTCCCCGATCCAGAGATCGAATTCGAGCGAGAGGTCGGGGAAAAGCTGGGATTTCGCCGACACCCCGAACGCGATCGTGATCCGCTCGTGCTCGAGCGCCTCTGGCGGATGGAAGCCGAGCGTCGCGGCGTAAGTGCCCTCTTCGAGATCCTCCAGCAAGGTATCGTGGAACCCTTCGGCAATCGCGTCATGATTCCGGTCCACCCAGACATAACCGGGCAGCAGCAACGGGGCCACAACGTTGCCCCCGTTCGGCAGGGTCCAGTTCGTGGACCAGAAAGCACACGGGCTGTTGGTCGGCATGAAGTGTCCTACTACGCTCCCCCGGGTAAATGGGACTAAGGGAGTAGGAGTGCGGCATTTTGCCCGTTGCAGGACTACTTTGCCATCTGAACCGAGTCCGCCTCGATGCTAGGGTTCGAGTTTCAGGAGAGCCTGGCGTTCCGGCCAGCAAGGGCGAACTCCAGCCCAGAAGGGAGGCTGCGGCATCCCCGCTGGCTGCTACACTGGCTCCTCGATTTTCGCGGCCTCAAGGCCCCATGTCCCAGAAGCGCTTCGAAGAAAAGGGCTCCTTCCGCAGGCAGCAGGCGTGCATCTTGGAGAAGCTACGCAGCGGCGAGTTGCTCGAGAGCGACGCTAGCTGGAACTGGCTGTGGAATGCGCAGAGCCGCGAAGAGAGTCTGCTTGAACACATCGGTCTCTACGCCTCGGGCTCGGCCGAGCTTCCGATCTTCCGCGCCCAGGACCACCGTACCCGCCGGCCCTTTATCTTTTCAATGGTGGACGGGCTGCTGCTAGAGCTGCTGCAGTCGCCCCTCGAGCACTACCTGTGGCGCTCCCTGCGGGCCGCGCTGAACTACGGGCTCCACGGCTACAGCCGCGGCGGTCGCAACGGTGTCTTCCGACAGCAGCCGGCGGACGGGAAGATGATCCGGGCCACTTGGAAGTTGGCCCAGGATCAGCGCGTCCAGGTGGAATGTGACCTCGGGATGGGGATGGACGACGAGCGGGGCGCGCTCACGGCAGTCAAGATCGTGAGCCACAACCCGGGCGGTGAACGCTACGTGGGGCTCCTTCGCAACTTCGGACCAGAGGCGCTGGCGCAAGGGATGCCTGAGCACACGCGCGGCATCTTCTTGGGTCTCGCCAGCTACTGAGCCTGGCCGCGGGTTCCTTCAGCCTTCCCGGATAAAGCGCGGAACCGCCTCCAAGCCGCCCCCGGCTTGGCTACACTGGACCGTCTCCATACCACCGAACCAAGGCCTGCCGTCGGAGCCTCTGAACTGAAACTCTAACGCGACGCAAACTGACTTCGTTCATCTGGCAAACCGACTGAGAATGCTACGGTAGGATCTTCTGATGCTCGTGTGCGTGATGATTGTTTTGATCAGCACTGCCTCTTAACAGGAGCGAGGCACGCGCCATCATTCAGGCATTCAGGACTGGCGCAGGAGTCCGGGATCGAGCCGCCGACGCACGGCAGCCGGAAGCGAGTCGCCCGCCAGAGCCGCAACCCGTCGCCCGGCTCACCCCCAGACTAGGTGGTGCGCCTCCGTGGGATCGGGGTGGCATGACCCCAAAAAGTGGTCCAGTCCCAATGAGAGTCAGGTGAGGAGGAGGGTGGTGCCCCTCGAGGGGGCGTCGCGGAGCTTCGCGAGAACCTGGTCGGGGGTGTGTTTTCGTCGTGCCATGGTGAGGTCCAGTCTGCCCGATTACGGGCGGTCGGAC